>JAJEFC010000091.1 GCA_022820675.1 Vicinamibacteria bacterium
GGCGGCCCGGGCGGCCCGGGCGGCCGAGGCGGACCCGGGGCGGCGCGACGCCCCGCCAACCGGAACACCGGCCCCGCGATTCGCGCGGTGGAACGCGGTGCCAGCACCATCGACGCGCTGTTCGCCCCGCTCGAGGTGGAAGAGACCGCGGGCCGGCTCTGGGTGATGGAAGGAGACCGGCTGACCCCGGTGGAGGTGCGCCTGGGGGTGACCGACGGCACCGCGACGGAGCTCGTCGGCGCGGCCGGCCCGCGCCGGCCGGCGAGACCGGCCGTCGACCCCCAGATCGTCGAGCTCCGCCAGCAGGTCGAGCTGATCGACGACCCCGAGACCCGCCGGGGCCTCGAGCAGATGATCGCGCGGCTCGAAGCCGCCCCGGCCGACGCCCCCGCCGAGGCGCCGATGCTCGCCGCGGCTCTGGAGGAAGGGACCCAGCTCGTCACCGACGTGAGCACCCCCGAGGCGGGATCGGGCCCCGCGGCCCGGTCTTCCTCGCCGCTCATCCCGCAGTTCGGGCGCCGCGGCCGGCGCTAGGCGGACCGAGCCGAAGACGGGCCGGGTCCCTGCGAGACGTCATGACGACGACCATCGCCGTTCACGAGCTCACCAAGGTCTACGACCTCGGCGAGGTCAAGGTCCGGGCCCTCCGCGGCGTGACGGCGGAGATCCGGACCGGCGAGTTCGTGGCCGTCATCGGACCGTCGGGCTCCGGGAAGTCCACGTTCATGCACATCCTCGGATGCCTGGACCGTCCCACGGAGGGACGATACATCCTCGACGGCCAGGACGTCTCCACCCTGTCGAAGAACACCCTGGCCACCGTCCGCAGCAAGAAGGTCGGCTTCGTCTTCCAGGGCTTCAACCTGCTGCCGCGCACCAACGCCCTCGACAACGTCGAGCTGCCGCTGCTGTACAACGGCAACGGCCTGCGCGCCCGCGACCGGCATCGGCGGGCCCGCGAGGCCCTCGCCGCGGTCGGCCTGACCGACCGCGCCCACCACCACCCCAGCCAGCTCTCGGGCGGGCAGCAGCAGCGCGTGGCCATCGCCCGCGCCCTCATCAACGAGCCGGCCATCCTGCTCGCGGACGAGCCGACCGGCAACCTCGACAGCCGCACCAGCATCGAGGTGATGGACATCTTCCAGCGCCTGAACACCGAGCGCGGCATCACCGTCCTCCTCATCACCCACGAGCAGGACATCGCGGAGTACGGCACGCGCATCATCGCCTTCCGCGACGGCCGCATCGTGAGCGACGAGCCGAACCCGGTCCGGCGCCTGGCCGCCGACGAGCTCGCCGCGCTGCCCGACGACGACGACGCGGTCGGGCCCGCCCTCAACATCCTGCGCCGGGCCCAGGTGGAGCTCGCCGAGCAGGAGGCCGACGCCGCCGATGCGGCCGCGGAAGCACCCGATCCGCCCCTGACCCCTCCGCCGGCGCCGCCGGCGGAGGCGCCGGACACGCGAGAGAGCGGCGAGCCGCGCCCGACCACCGGCGGCCCGCCCCCGAAGGAGTAGCCTCGCATGACTCTGCTGCTGATCTTCCGGACCGCGCTCAAGGCCCTCGGACGCAACAAGATGCGCACCGCCCTCACCATGCTCGGCATGATCATCGGGGTGGCCGCGGTCATCACCATGGTGGCGCTGGGCACCGGGGCGCAGGAGGAGATCGAGACCCAGATCCGGTCCGCCGGCACCAACCTCATCATGGTGCGCGCCGGCAACTGGAGCCGCGGCGGCGTCAGCGGGGGCATGGGGTCGTCCCCTCGGCTCAAGGTCAAGGACGTCGCGGCGATCCGGGAGCAGGTCCCCGGGGCGCAATACCTGAGCGCCACCGTCAACACCCGCGACCAGGTGATCGCCGGCGGCCAGAACTGGTACACCCGCATCGAGGGCGTCGACGTGGAGTTCCCGCTCATCCGGTTCTGGGAGGTGGACGACGGCGACTTCTTCACGCCGACCGACGTCGCGAGCGCCGCCAAGGTCGCGGTGCTCGGCTCGGTGGTCCGCGACAACCTGTTCGGGGAGGGCGTCGACGCCGTCGGCCAGTTGATCCGCATTCGCAACCAGTCGTTCCGGGTGATCGGGATCATGGAGGCCAAGGGCTCCGGATCGTTCGGCGAGGACCAGGACGACTCGATCTTCGCACCCTACACGACGGTCCAGCGCAAGCTGCGGGGGCGGGACGGCACCAACATCTCCGGCATCACCATCTCGGCTCGCTCCGCCGACGAGATACAGGAGGTCTCGGATGAGATCGAGGCGGTGCTGCGGGTCGAGCACGAGCTGATCCCCGGCGAGGACAACGACTTCATGGTGCGCACGCAGGACGACATCACCAGCATGCGCACCGGCATGACCCAGACGATGACGATGTTCACGCTGGCCATCGCCGTCGTCTCGCTGATCGTCGGCGGCATCGGCATCATGAACATCATGCTCGTGTCGGTCACCGAGCGCACCCGCGAGATCGGGCTGCGCATGGCCGTCGGGGCCAAGGGCAAGGACGTCCTGTGGCAGTTCCTGGTCGAGGCGATCGCCCTCAGCCTCGTCGGCGGCATGATCGGCGTCGGCTTCGGCTTCGCGGTCTCCGGGGGGCTCACCGAGTTCCTCCAGTGGCCGGCCCGGGTGCCGCCCGACGCGGTGGTGCTCTCGGTCGGCTTCGCGGCGGTGATCGGCGTCGTGTTCGGCTTCTACCCGGCCTGGAAGGGCGCCCAGCTCGACCCCATCGAGTCGTTGCGGTTCGAGTAGGCGGCAGGGGGAGATCGAGCGATCCCGCCGCGACGGCCGGAGCCTCTGCGGGGGTCCGGCCACTCTCGAGCAGGAGCGGCGGACGAGGTGGGCTCGTCTGCCGTGACCCGGAACGGGACTCGCCGGAAGACGAGAGCCGTCACAGGGTCGGGACCACCGCGCCGGCGGACCGCATCGAGCACCGGCCCTCCCGGCATGCCCCGATTTGCGCCGGCTCGTCAGGCCGCGGGAACCCGGCACGGACCGAGGGCGTCGAGGCTCAGGCCCCGTCCGCGCGCAGCATCCCCAGCAGTTGAGACACGGTCTTGCCGGTCACCGGATCGACGAGCTCGGGCGCAATCTCGGCCAGCGGCTCGAGGACGAAGGCCCGCGAGCGGAAACGCGGATGGGGCAGCGTGAGCGAGGGCGAGTCGACGGTCAGGTCGCCTACCAGCACCAGGTCGAGGTCGAGCGTGCGCGGCGCGCCCGGGTACGACCGGACCCGCCCCCGCTGCTCTTCGATGGCCAGCAGCCGGGCCAGCAGCCGGGACGGCGTGTCGCGGGTGCCCCCCACGAGGGCCGCGTTGAAAAAAAGAGGCTGGTCGACCGCGTGCTCGGGGCGGGTTTCGATGAAGCGGGAGACCACGACATCGGAGAGCGTCAGCCGCAGGCGGCTCACCGCGAAGGTCAGATGAGACTCGCGATTGCCGACGTTGCTCCCGAGCGCCACGGCCGCCCGTCGCTCCGGTAGTGCCATCGGCGGCCTCGCCACGCCTTCGGGGAACCGCGGGCGGAACCGCTACCTACGGGTCGCCGCCGGCACCGGGCCCGCAACAGGATGGTCACCGCGGGCTCTGCTCTGGCAGGTGCGGAGCCGCTACGGGTCGCCGCCGGCACCGGGCCCGCGGCAGGATGGTC
>JAJEFC010000436.1 GCA_022820675.1 Vicinamibacteria bacterium
CTGGCCGACCACCGCCGCCTCCTCGGCCGTCAGCTCGCCGCGCTCGCCGAACTCCTCGGGCCTCTCGAGCGGCGTGAACGTCCAGTAGTCCCAGACCCCCTGCAGGTCGGGGTCGCCCCACGGCGTGCGGGGCCCTTCCGCCCCCGTCTGCCCCGCCGCGGGCACCGACGACAACGACAACGCGGCGGCCAGCGCCGCAACCCCTGCCAATCTGGACAATCGCTTCATCACGGATCCCCTTTCCAGCCGACCGTCCGGTTCCGAACCCGGAATCCGGGTCGATTCGACCTCGGATTCCTGTCATTATGACTCATTCCCGGACCGCCAAGCGGTACCGACGGTACCGACAGGCGCCGATTGGCACTGATCGCTCCGGGGGGGCCGCAACCGAAGATGCGGCGGAAGGAACGGTCGTGATGATGGTCAAGGAGGCCGCGGCTCGGCTTCTCGAGGTCGAAGAACGCTACGAACGGGAGAAGGCCGAGGACATGGCCCGCTGGGAACGCTACGTCGAGACCGGCAGCGCCGTTCCGCACGAGACCGTCACGGCGTGGCTCGACGAACTTGCGGACAGCCTCTGTAGGACTGGTTGGGCGCCGAGCGGAGCCGCACGCGACGATTGGCGGGCTACGCCAGCCCCGCCTGACGGAGCAGGAACGCGTACTGCAGCGCCGTCTCGCGGTAGCGCCGGTAGCGGCCGGAGACGCCGCCGTGGCCGGCGTCCAGGTTGGTCTTGAGGAGCAGCGGGCGGGCGTCGGTCTTCAGGGCGCGCAGCTTCGCGACCCACTTCGCGGGCTCCCAGTACTGCACCTGGGAGTCGTGCAGGCCGGCCAGCACGAGCAGGGCGGGATAGTCGCGGGCGGCGACGTTGTCGTAGGGCGAGTAGGCGAGGATGTCGTCGAACGCGGCCCGCTCGCGGGGATTGCCCCACTCGTCGTACTCGCCGGTGGTCAGGGGAATGCTGTCGTCGAGCATGGTGGTGAGCACGTCGACGAACGGGACCTGGGCTACCGCGCCCGCGAAGAGGTCGGGGCGCATGTTGAGGACCGCGCCCATCAGCAGCCCGCCGGCGCTGCCGCCCATGGCGTAGAGGCGGTCGGGCCGCGTGTGCCCTTCGCGGACGAGGTGCTCGGCGCAGGCGATGAAGTCGGTGAACGTGTTGCGCTTGCGGCCGAGCCGGCCGTCGTCGTACCACCGGCGGCCGAGCTCCTGCCCGCCTCGCACGTGGGCGATCGCGAACCGGAACCCGCGGTCGAGCAGGCTCAGCCGCGCGGAATTGAACGCGGGGTCCATCGAGATGCCGTAGGCCCCGTAGCCGTACAGCAGCAGCGGACCGGCCCCGTCGCGCCGCGCCCTGGCTCGCGCGACGAGGGAGATGGGCACCTGCCGGCCGTCGGGCGCGGTCGCGTGCAACCGCTCGGCCTCGTAGTCCGCCGGGTCGAACCCGCCCAGCACCTCCTGGCGCTTGAGCAGCGTGCGCGAGCGCGCCTCCATGTGGTAGTCCCAGGTCGACCGCGGGGTGGTCAGCGACTCGTACCCGAACCGCAGCAGGCGGGTGTCGGCCTCGCGGTTCACCGACACGTGCACGTCGTAGACCGGCTCGTCGAAGGCGATGTCGTGCGCGCCGTCCCCCGACCATGGGCGCACGTGCAGTCGGCTCAGGCCGCCGCAGCGCTCCTGCAGCACGAGGTGGCCGCGGAACAGCGCGAACGACTCGAGGAGCACGTCGTCGCGGTGAGGCACCACCTCGACCCACCGCTCGGGCGGGGTCCCGGCGGCGTCGGTCTCCATCAGCCGGAAGTTGCGGGCGCGGTGGTTGGTACGGACGTAGAACCGGTCGCGATAGTGGTCGAGCTCGTACTCGTGGTCGCGCTCGCGGGGCCGGAACACGTCGAACGCGCCGTCGGGCCGGTCGGCGTCGAGCAGCCGATACTCGGTCGACACCGTCTGCGCCGACGCGATCAGCAAGTAGCGCTTCGACCGGCTCTTCCCGACCTCGCAGTTGAACGTCTCGTCCGCCTCCTCGTAGACCAGGACGTCGTCGGCCTGCGCGGTGCCGAGCACGTGCCGCCAGACCTGGTGCCAGCGCAGCGTCTCGGGATGCTGGCGCGTGTAAAAGAGGGTGCGGTTGTCGTTGGCCCAGACGAGGTTGCTCGTCGCGCCCGCCAACTCGTCCTCGAGCAGGCCATCGGCGGCCAGGTCCTTCACGCGGATGGTGTGGATGCGGCGCCCCTCGACGTCGATCGCGTAGGCGAGCAGCCGCCCGTCGGGACTCACCTCCAGCGCCGACACATGACAGAAGTCGTGCTCCTCGGCCAGGGCGTTGACGTCGAGAAGGATCTCCTCCCCCTCAGGCAGCGGGATGGCTGGCGCCGGGATGACGGCCGGCGCCCCGGCCTCGGTCGGCACCGAGTGAGCCGGCTCCGGGTCCGCCGGCGCCGAGGCGCCGGCCCCCACCGAGCCAGCCCGAGCGGAGACGTCGGCCGGAGCCGGGTCAGGCAATGCCGGCGCGTCGACCGCCGCTGACGCGTCAACCACCGCCGGCGCATCGACCGCCGGCGGTCCATCGCCCGGCGCGGGCGCGTCAGCCGGCCGCCGGCAGTGAATCGGGTACTCCCGCCCGTCCTCGTATCGGGTGTAGTAGAGGTGCGCCCCCTCCCGGTACGGCACCGACACGTCGGTCTGCTTGATGCGCCCCTTGATCTCGGCGAACAGGGTCTCCTGCAGCGCCTCGGTCGGGGCCATCACCGCTTGCGTGTAGGCGTTCTCCGCCTCCAGATACGCGGTGACCGCCGGGTCGCCGCGGTCGCGCAGCCAATGGTAGTCGTCGACCCGCACCACGCCGTGGGTCTCGTGGCGCACGGGAGCAACCCGCGCCCGCGGCGGCGGGACGCCGGCCGTGGACAACGGAGCCGGCGGCGACGCCGGCGACGCGCCCGCGACGGTGGGTCCGTCCTCCCGACCGTCGACAGCGGAGACCGCGGCCGGCGAGGAGCCCGCGCCCGCCGTCACCGCGTCATCGCCGACGGCGCGAGAGGGGGCGCCGGCGCCCGTCACGGCATCTTCACCGGCGGGGCGGGACCGGCGGGCGGCTTCACCGGCAGAGCGGGACCGGCGGGCGGCTTCACCGGCGGAGCGGGACCGGCGGGCCGCGCCGGTCACGGCGTCTTCACCGGCGGGGCGGGACGCGTGGGCAGCGGCCGCGGATCCTCCCGGATCATCCGGGTGATCTCCGCGATGGCCCGCTCGAGCTGGGGGTCGCCGCCCGCGATGACCGACTTCGGGTCGTTCTCGACCTCGATGTCGGGCTCGACCCCGTAGCCCTCGATGACCCAGCTCCCGTCGCGGCCGGCGGTGCCGAACTCGGGCACGTTGACGCTGCCGCCGTCGACGAGGGGCCCGCGGTTGGTGATGCCGATGACGCCGCCCCACGAGCGCTTCCCGATGAGCGGCCCCAGGCCCGCCGCCTTGAAGCGGGCGGGGAAGATGTCGCCGTCCGAGGCGGAGTCCTCGTCGAGGATGCACACGAGGTGGCCGGTGAATACCGTCGTGGGATAGGTCTCGGTGTTCTCGACGGTGCGCGAGAAGCCGGTGCCGAGGAGCTCGCGGCTCAGCCGCTGGATGAGCATCGCCGACACGTTGCCGCCCCCGTTGCCGCGCACGTCGATGATCAGGCCGTCCTTGCGGATCTGGCCGTAGAAGTACTTGATGAACTCCTGGATGCCGGCGACGCCCATGTCGGGGATGTGCAGGTAGCCGACCCGCCCCTCCGTCGCCGCGTCGACCTTCATCCGGTTCGCGGTCACCTCGTCGAGGTAGCGCAGGTTGGTCTCGCTCGTGATGGGCCGGATGGTCACCTCGCGGGCCGCCCCGGCGGCGGCCGGAAACGCCGGCGCCGTGCTCAGGGTCAGCCGCACCGGGCGGTCCGCCTTGTGCCGCAGCAGGCGGTAGGGGTTGTCGCCGCCCGCGAGCTCCTCGCCGTCGATGGCGAGCACGTAGTCGCCGACGCCGGCGTCCACCCCGACCTCGGTCAGCGGCGCCCGGTAGCGCGGCTCCTCGTTGTGCCCCGCGAAGATCTCGGCCAGCCGGTAGCGCCCGGCGTCGCGGTCGAGCTCGAACACCGCCCCCGGCAGGGCGACCGGGGGCCGATCCGGGGTCTCCCAGTCGCCGCCGGCGATGTAGGCGTGGCTGACGTTCAGCTCGGCCACCATCTCGCCGATCACGTAGTTGAGGTCCGACCGGTGGGCGACGTGCTCCAGCCACGGGCGGTACTGCTCGCGCAGGGCCTCCCAGTCGTAGCCGTGCATGTTGTCGACGTAGAAGAAGTCGCGGAAGCGCCGCCACACCTCGTCGAAGATCTGCTCCCACTCCTCGGCCGGCACCCGGTCCACCATCAGCCCCGCCGTGGAGACCGTCTGCGGGTCGCCGGCGCCCGACGCGTTGTGCAGCTCGTAGCGCCCCCCGGTGGCGATGAGCACCTTCTCGCGGTCGCCGGACACCGCGTAGCCCCCGGCCGCGGCCAGCGTCTCGGTCTCGCGATCCTCGAACGAGAACGTCTGCACCTCGGTCGGCACGTCGCCGCCGCGCCCGTAGAACTGCGCGCCGGTGCGGATGAAGAACACCCGGTCGTTGCCGGCGCTCAGCCCCACGTAGTTGTCGAACGTGACCGGCAGCCGCACCACCCGCCGCGCGAGGCCGTCGAACTCGATGCGGATTGGCTCGTCGTCGTCGCCGTCGGCCGACGCGTCGTCGTCCCCGCCCTCGTCCTCGGCTTCCTCGTCGTCCGCCTCCACCGTCACCTCGTCGCTCTCCGGCGGCAGGGGATGCGGCACGTCCTTCCGCAGGGCCAGCGCATAGATGCCGGTCTCGCGGTCGACGAGGTAGTTCCACTCGAACGACCCGAGCTGGGGCGTGAACGAGCGGTCCGACAGGTAGTAGAGGTACTCGCCGTCGGGGTCCCAGGCCGGGTTCCACTCGTGGAACAGGTCGCTCGTCACCTGGCGCGACTCCCCGCCGGCCCGCTCCCAGACGTGGATCGAGCTGAAGCCGGTGTCGTCGGTCAGCGAGAACGCGAGGTAGCCGCCGCGCGGCGACCACACGTGGTCCTGGAGCTGCCCGTTCGCCTCGTCGGCGACGAGCGTCGACTCCCGCGACTCGACGTCGAGGACGTAGAGCCGGCCGTCCTTGTCGCTGAACGCAAGCTGGTCCCCGTCGGGCGACCACGACGGCGCGTACCGCATCGCCTCGCCGCCGTCCGTCAACTGCTCCGGCGGGCCGCTGCCGTCCTGGGGCACGACGTAGATCTCGTCCTCGCCGTCGAGGTCCGAGACGAACGCGATGCGCGAGCCGTCGGGCGACCAGCGCGCCCACTTGTCGTGGGCGTCCGAGCTCCGGGTGAGGTTGCGGGTCGGGCCGTCCTCGATCGGGGCCGTGAAGACGTCGCCGCGGGCCACGAACAGGGCACGCTCGCCCTTGGGGCTCAGCTCGAAGTCCTCGATCTGCCCCGCCGCCGACACCCGCGCCGGCCGCGCCGCCACCCCGTCGTCCGGCACGAAGATGGGGATCGGCCGCGATTCGCCGCTGTCGATGCCGTAGACGTGCAGCTCGCCGTTCATCTCGTAGACGATCCGGTTCGCACCGTCGTCGCCGGGCCACCGCACGTCCCACTGCGTGCTGTCGGTGAGCTGCGTGGTCTGGCCGCTGCCGAGGTCGAACCTGTACAGGTTCAGGGTGCCGTCGCGGTCGGACGTGAAGTAGATGGCGTCACCGATCCACATCGGGTCGCGGTCGGCGCGCGGATGGTCGGTGACCCGCTCGACGTCGTGGGTCTCGCGGTCGAACACGTAGAGCTCCTGCGCCCAGCCCCCCTCGTAGCGCTTCCAAGTCCGAAAGTCGCGGAAGAGCGGCGAGTACACCACCCGAGTGCCGTCCGGGGAGAGGTCCCCCGCGCCCGACTCGGGCATCGGCAGCGGCACCGGGAGCCCCCCGTCCATCGAGGCGAGGAAGAGCCGGCTGTCCGACAGGTCGGTGCTGTAGCGCAGCGACCGGAAGAGCACCGACCCGCCGTCGGGGGTCCAGTCGTAGACCTGGTTGTCGTAGCCCCAGCGCGGCGCCAGCGGCCCGCGCGCCGGATACCACGTCAACTGCCGCGGCACGCCGCCCGACGCCGGGACGACGTAGACCTGCTCGTCGCCGTCGTACTGCCCGGTGAACGCGATCCACTGCCCGTCGGGAGAGAACTTCGGGAAGATCTCCAGCCCCGGATGGGCGGTCAGCCGCACCGCGGTGCCGCCCGCCGTCGGCACCGTCCACAGGTCCCCCGCGTACACGAACACGATGCGGTCGCCGTGCACGTCCGGGAAACGAAGCAGCTTCGTCTGCGCGTACGCCGGCACCGCCGACGCCAAGAGCGCGCCGACGAGAGACATCGTCATCGGAATCAGGAATCGTCGGAGCATTTCTCTCCCTCAGCTCGTCTTCCCACCCAACAGTCCCAACAGACCGCCGAAGCCGGCCTTGAAGCCGAAATCGCACGTCTCCGACAGGCGGGCCTGATGTTGAGGAACCTCCGATACACTGGTGGCATCGCTCCCCAGGAAGGCGAGCAGCACCAATCCAATGAAGCTCACCGCGGTAATGAGGGTAACGACCAGCAGGGTCAGTTTGAAGGAGGCAGATATCGGATCCATCGATCAGACCGTCAATTGAACGCCGCGCGCCTTCGACAACGTTTCCCGATCGACGGTGGCCCCCCGGAGATCCGCCCCCGTCAGGACGGCGTCCTCCAAGTCGGCTCCCGTCAGGACGGCGCCCTTCAGATCGGCTCCCGTCAGGACCGCGTTCTTCAGGTCCGCCCCCTCGAGATTCGCTCCCGTCAGGTGCGCCCCCCACAGATTGGCGCCCGCCAGCCTGGCGTTCTTCAGGGTCACGTTCTCCAGGTGCGCGCGATGCAGATCGACGCCGGTCAGGTCGATGTCCTGGTAGCTTCCCGCCCTCTTCAAGACGACGGTTTGACCGTTGATCGTCACGAGGTATGAATCCGTGAACGGCGAATTGAACGTCTCCTGCAGAATCAGCCTTACCCGGCTCAGGGTGTTCACGGTCATCTCCTTGGCGGCCATCGACGGGCCTCTCGCAGGAATATCACACTCCCTACTCCGACCGCAACGACGCCAGCAACGGCGAGCGGACCGCGGCGGCGGTGGCGGCGAGGGACGAGGCGAGGCCGGCCGCGGCCACCGCGAGCAGCATGCCGCCCAGCCCGACGACGGGGAACTGGCCGCCCCGCTCGATCCACGCCGGGGCAATCGCCACCACCGCGCACACCGTCCCGATGGCGAGGCCGCCGAACAGGAGCAGGCCGTTCTCGACCAGCACCATCAGCGAGACGTGCCGCGTGTCGTAGCCGACGGCACGCAGCAGGGCCAGCTCGCGCCGCCGCTCCAGCACGTTGCGCAGCAGCACCGCCCCCAGCCCCAGCGTCCCCAGCAGCAGGCCGAGGGCCCCCAGGGTCTGGAACGTGGCGAGGTAGGTGTTGTTGACGCGGTGGAAGGCGGCGAGGCGCTCGGGGGTCGAGGTCACGTCGAACCCGTAGTCGGAGAGCCGGTCCTCGAGGGCCGCGGTCGCCTCCGCGGTGCGGTCGGCCGGCGCGTCCACGAGAAAGAACCGGTACCCGTCGTGCTCGGGGAACAGGCGCAGGAAGTCCGCCTCGCCGACGATCAGCTCGCGCTGGAAGATGCTGTCGGAGAGGGCCGCGACGATGCGCAGCGTGACGGGGTTGTCGCTCTCCCGGTTCAGCACGAAGTCGTCGCCCACCGACAGGTGCAGCGCGTAAGCCAGCGACGTCGCGTCGGCGATGGCGGGGACCGCCCCGTCGTCGAAGACGCGGTTCAGCAGCAGCCAGGGGTTGGCGGCCTCCTCGTCGGTCTCGGCCAGCGTCGCCCCGAACCGGAAGCGCCCCTCCGGCAGGAACGCCGCCTCGGGCGCGAGCAGCCGCGGGTCCTTCGCCTGGTAGAGGTTGAGGCAGCTCGTGTCCTCGCCCGGCCGCAGGCGGAACCGCGCGTAGGACACGTCGGCGAAGACCTCGTCGTCGAACGACGACACCCCCAGCTCCTCCCGCTCGGTCTCGGAACCGAGGTCGCGCACGATCGGCAGCAGCGACTCGGCCAGCAGCGGGTAGCCGCCGGTGCCCGACGACCGGCCGCCGACGTCTCCCCCGCCTTCCAGGTGGAACGCGTCGACGGCCACGATGATGAAAGACGCGAACGCGATGAGGGTGATGCACAGGACGGACCGTCCGGGGCGGGCCGTGGTGTTGCGCAGTCCGACCCGCGACACCGTCCAGGTCGACGGCGCCGCGACGCCGGCCGGCGCCTGCCGCCCCAGCCACGACCACGACAGGGTGAGCAGCGACGCCAGCAGCAGCATGCCCGCGCCGAAGAAGCCGGCGGTGTCGCCGACGACGCCGGCCAGGGTCACCGCGAGCACTGCGGCCCCGAGCAGCCCGAGGACGGCGGGAGCATGGCGGGCGAAGGCGGCGGCGCGCGAAGGCGGCGCCTCCTCGTCGCCATCGTCGTGCGACGCGACGGCCCCGGACGCCGGCAACACCCCGTGGATGAGGGCGCGCGGCGTCGCCCGGGCCACCATGCGCAGGCTCCACGCGATGGACACGACCGCCGCCGCCATTCCGCCGCCGATGCCCGCGGCGAGGGCGAGCGGCGACACGTGCAGCACGAGCAGGGTGGTGCCCACCGCGTCGACCCACCACGTGCGCAGGCCCCACATGATCAGCTCCGCGTAGCCCACCGCGCCGGCCGCCCCCACGAGGCCCCCGGCGAGGGAGAGGGCCCCCGCCTCGGCCCAGAACAGCCGCCGCACGCTCCCCTCGTCGAAGCCGAGGGCGCGCAGGGCGCCGATCTCGCGCAGGCGCTGCTCGACCCCGAGCCGGAAGAAGAGGCTCGCGAGCAGCAGGGCCGACACCACGAGAAAGAAGCTGAAGTAGGTGAAGTACTCGCCGAAGTCGGTCACCCCCGCCGACGCCTCGAGGGCGAGGTCGCGGGCGGGATAGACGACGAAGCCGGCCGCGAGGGGATCGAGCCGGGGCCGGAGCGCATCGCGGAACGCCGCCGCCGCGAGGTCGGAGACCCCGTCCGGCGGAAAGACCCGCAGCGAGGTCACCTGTCCCCAACGGGAGCCCCAGAGCCGCTGGCCGTCCTCGAGGGCGATGAACCCCTTCGACGCGGTCCGGTACTCGTCCCAGTAGTCCTCGTCCTTCGGGCGCACGAGGCCGAGGTCGATGGGGAACGGCGGGTCCCAGTCGGACAGGTCCGTGGCCTCGGTGATGCCGGGGTACTCCGGCGCGAGGTCCTGGTCGACGGCCAGCCCCGCCATCGGCACCACCCCGGCCACCCGGAAATCGGCGGTCTCGGTGACGAGCGCGCCCGCCTCTTGCCACAGGTAGTACTGCAGGGTCACCGTATCGCCGGGCGCCGCCTCGAGATCGTCGGCCGTCCACGTGTTCAGCCAGATCGGCGGCGGTGCCTCGGCGGCCGCCTCGCCGGCGGCGGCAGGGGCGGTCGGCGTCCCCTCGGCGGCGGGCGGCCCGACCTGTCCGCGAGCCGGGGCGGC
>JAJEFC010000300.1 GCA_022820675.1 Vicinamibacteria bacterium
TCGTGCCTGTTGTCGGGTACCGTCAGCATGGGTGGTGTCTCCTTCCCCCCGGCCCCTCAGCCAGGGTGTTTTTGGGTTGTTCACACGGAAGGATACGCCACCTGCCTCACGCCGCGATCCACAACTTTCGGTTATACCTCGTCTGACGGACGGGGCGGCGGCAGAGCGCTGCCGGCCCCGGCAATGGCGCCCGCACGCGCGGATGCTCCGCTCAGATTTTAGCAGTCCGCGGGGGCTGGCGCCGACTGGGAGCCGTGGCTCTCCGTTGAAGCGAGAGATGGTTGCGCGGAACCCTGAGCGGCGAGACGCAGAGTCGGCGCGAACACGCCCGGGTGGCCGAGATGCGCCGGGGCGGGCCGTGCCCCAAGCGCACCACTCGGCGGCGGGTTCGTCAAGTGCCTGGCATCCTCAGCGCGGAAACACCAGGTCGACGTCGGAATCACCGCTGCCCGTCTGCACCCGCAGGCTCACGCCGGTCACGGGCGACGCGTTCGCGCAGTAGACGAACCCCGAGGCTGTGCCTCCAGCTCTCACCCGCCCGGGGAACACCTTGTTCACGAAGTCGGACCGGATCTGCTCGTTGGCCGACGAGCTCGAACCGGCAGCCAGGATGCCGCCGGCGATGAACCGACCCGTCGTGCTCCGCAGCACGGACTCGGCTACGCCCGCCGGGTCCGCCGGCGCGATGTCGGCCTGAGCGGTCTGGCACATGGCGTCGTTCGGGTCGACGGTCACGGCTTCGTCGGAGTCGTTGAACACGACGATGTTGATGGCCTCGTAGCCGCGCTCGAAGGCCGGCGCCGTGTCGAACTGCTGCCGCCACAACTCCTCGGTCTCGAGCACGATGGCGCCGATGGAGATGTCTCCCACTTCGGCCCTCGCCGGATACTGGTCCGGCGACATGATGCGAACCTGGCGGGCGGAATAGCTGGTGCACCCGCCGAGGACGGCAATGGCGGCGACGGCGACGAAGACGGCTGCTCTCTGCATTGGTGCTCCTCCTGATCGATCGAATCGACGCGCTGGGTCGGGCCCTCGCACGGGTAGTGCGGCGGGTATCGCTCGGCGCTGAATCGAGCGTAGGCGGCGTGCGTGTCAGAACCTGTCAGCGGGCGCTGAGCGGTGGTCCTTGCGGATTCGTTGCCGGCTCGTCGCCGGGCCGAGCGCGATGACGTACGACCTGCGCACGACGACCGCGCCGGGCGTGGCGAACGTCGGTCGGGCGAGAGATCAGCGAGTGTCGGCGGGAAGAGGAGGCGCAGTTCGGGGCAGGTTTCACCACGCCGGATGCCGGCTTCACGGTGAGGTGGCGTCGTCGTCGAGGAATGCGCGGATGTCGTCCTCGGAACATCCCGCCTGACCGAGCACGGATCGTACGTATGTCTCTGTGAGGTTGTCGCGCATCGGCACGGAGATGTAGTGGGTGCCCCCGGCCTTGCGGTAGAGGTACGTTCGCTTCTGTCTCGACTTGTAGGAGTACCCCAATGCCCGAATCCTAGCGATGAAGCGTTTCCGGGGAACCATGCGACTGAACCAGCGCGGGAATGAACGGGACGTCGAACCGGACCCCCTCGCCTTCGGTACCCGTCGGACCGTCCGCTGTCCAGCCTCGATCTAGCAAGAATCGATCCAACTCGTTGTTGGCGAGCAGGTCGCGGAGCATCGCATCGAGCGTGAGGGCGATGTCCTCCATCAGCTCGGCCCAGGTTTCGGATTCGACCGTCAGGTCGAGCGGATCGCAAGTCCCGACCCAGCGCTCCCCTTCGGCGCGGTCGATCCGCCACGGAATCTGAGCGTCGATACGCACGACAGCCATGCCTGTTCCTCCCCCGTTCCGATCCTACCGTGTTTCGGCCGGCTGGGTTCGGTCGGGGGCGTATGCGCCGCTCGGCCTGGGCCCCAGGGGGCGTCGGCCCCGCTGGCTCTCCCTTCAATCTATAGAGGGCGAGAACCGCGACGACGGTTACAGCCCTTTGCCGTCCTGCTCAGAAACTGAGCGAGACGGCGACGCCCCGGCGGTCGGGCGAGAGCACCGGGGCCACAGACAGGCGCGGTCCGGAGGACGGGCGATAGACCGCCTCCTCGCGCCTGATCATGCGGTCCACGGCGTAGCCGCCCCAGGCGCCGGCGGCGCCGAAGAGCCCGCCGAGCACCGTCAGGCCCTTGACCACCTCGACGGGGTCCGAAGGCGGCGACTCCCAGATGGCGAAGACGGTGTACACCCCGTACGCGGCACCGGCCGCGAAGCCGATCCAGGCCCCGTTCGCATTGGAGTCCTCCAGCCGTCGGTCGACGGCCCAGACGTCCGCCTCGCCGAGGTCGCGGCGAATGCCGCGGTCGACCACCGAGAGCGTGTCCGGCGTCACCCAGGCCACCTGCGTGTTCAGCGAGCGGCCGCCGCGGAGCCTCACGCGGACGTCGTCGCCGGCCTCGACCAGTTGCGCCAGCCCGCTGAACGAGCCGACATCCTGTGCCGCCGCGGGCGTCGCCAGGGACACGAGCAGAATCCAGACTCCCGATCTGGTCATCTCACACCTCCCAATCCGGGATGCGTGAACGCCGACGTGGAGGGCTCACGGCCACGGCCGTGGCCGTCTGCCTCTCTTGTGACGAGTCCGGGCGGACAGATCGGTTACAGGATTTCTCGGCGGTCGGACGAGAGCAGGCTCCCAGCCCACTGCGGGACCTCCGACCACAACGCCTCAAAATCGAGAGCTGCGATGCGGGGGGCTCGCCGGGCCGTCAGATCAGCGAGCGCTGGCGGGGCGAGGCGCCGCCCTCCGGGTCCACGTGCGGGAGGTCGCGCTGCCCGCCGGATGGCGCGGGCGCGTCGCCGCGGCGGTGGGCCTCGTGGGCGCGGGCCGCCATGTCGGAGACGAGGTCGACCAGGGCGGGGGGCTCGACCGCGCGGGCGGCGCCCGCGAACCCGACTATCCAGCGGGCGACCTCCTCGAGGTGCGACAGGCTGACCCGGTACTCCAGGTCGCCGTTGCCGAGCCGGGCGACCCGCTGGTCCGGGTGGTGGGTGCTCTCCTCGAGCAGGGCGGCGAGGGCGGCGTCGAAGTGGATGACGACATCGTAGACGGTCCGGCCGTGGTAGATGCCCCAACTGTGCTTGAGGAACTCCGCGAGGTCGAAGTCCGGCGGGGCGAACCGGCCCTCGAGCCGATCGGCGTCGGCAATGCGGTCGAGGCGGAAGGCCCGCAGCTCCTTGCGTTCGTGGCAGTGCCCGACCAGGTACCAGGCGTTCTCGCGGTGGAAGACGCGGTACGGATCGACGCCACGCCGCGTGGTGCTGCCGCTCCAGAGGGAGCGGTAGTGCAACGACACCGGGGTTCGGTCGCGGACCGCACCGTTCAGCAGCAGGAGGAGGCCTTCCTTGATGTCGCCGGACTTCTCGGGCCCCGTCAGGGCGAGCCCGCTCGGGGTCTCCTCGATCTGGCGCGTGGCCGCGCTCAGCTTGTCGCCGAGCCGGTCGATCGCCGAAGCCACGTCCGGGGCCGTCCGGAGCGCCGGATTGTCCAGGGCCAGCGTCAGGATGGCCCGCTCGGTGGCGGTGAGGGGCAGGAGGCGCATCGTGGCGCCTTCGACGAGCCGGTAGCGGCCGTCGTCATCGGTGGTGACGGGAATGCCGTACGTGCTCGACAGGTCCGCGAGGTCGCGGTACGCGGTGCGGAGGGAGATCTCGAAGTGGTCGGCGATCTCCTCGGGCCGCCAGCCGCGCCCGCCGCCGAGGCGCTGCACGAGCAGGTAGAGACGGACCGATCGCTTCATGGTGACTCTGTCTCGGGATCGCGCCACGGCGACCGCCCGGGCCTCTACCTCGCTGCCGTACCTCGCTGCCGTGGCCTACCCGGCCGCCGTGTCGTCGTGGACCCCGACGTTGCCGGGCTCGACGATCAGCCGTCGGCGTCTTCGAGATGCTCGAGCGTCGACAGGATGCCGCCGAGGGCGTAGGCGGCGAATCCCGTGAACAGGAACAGCAGGGCGAGCGCGAGTCCTTCCGCCCGGGCGAGCTCGACCTCCATGACGTTGCCTGCCATGAACGCGGGGAGGAACATGACCGCATAGGCGAACGTGCGGAGCCCGGGCCGTCGACGGACGCTCATCACGCCGAACCGGCCGTCGCCCACGACGATGTACGACGCCAGCGCCAATGCGCCGGCGGCGAGGCCGTTCAGGCCGGCGAGCATCCAGGGCGCTCCGATGAGCTGCCCGACCGCGACGGCGACGAGCGCGCCGGTGGCGACGCCGACGGCGACCGACTTCGTGGTGATTACCTGCATGATTCAAGACCTCCGTTTCTGCTCGTGGGCGGTGCCGGCCAATCCGGGGCCGCAGCCGGGGCGACGGTCCCTCGCGCGAGGCGATGCGGTTGCCGGTCGGCCGCGGTGACGGCAAGCGCATTCATGCGGCCGCCTTGAACTTGCGCTATCATGGCACGGATCGGGCCGCCTGTCTTGCGCGGATAACGTGTTTCCCGTCATCGTGCAGACGCGATGGGCCGATCTCGAAACTGGAGCCCGTGCGGTTCTTGGCACGGTGCCCGTTGAACATGACCAGGAATACGATGCGCACTCGGCTTGTATTCGTCGGTGTCGGAACGCTGTCGCTGCTGGCGGGCGGCGCACTCGCGGGGGAGGCGGCGGGCGAGTCGTCCGCGGCCATCGAGCCGACCGTCGCGCGCCAGGCGCCCGCGGATGCCGCCAACTCGGCCGAGGCGTCCCGCACCGTGATCCGGCGCTACTGCGTCGCCTGCCACAACGGCCGCACGCTCACCGCCGGGCTCGCCCTCGACGACGTCGACATGACGCGGGTCGGCGACCACGCCGAGCTGTGGGAGATGGTGGTCCGGAAGCTGCGCGCGGGGCTGATGCCGCCGGCGGGGCGGCCGCGCCCCGACGAGGCCACCTACGACCGCGTGGCGACGTGGCTCGAGACCGAGCTCGACGCCGCGGCGGCGGCCTCGCCGAACCCCGGCCGCACCCAGACCTTCCACCGGCTCAACCGCGCCGAGTACCGGAACGCGGTCCGCGACGTGCTCGGCATCGCCGTCGACGTCGAGGAGCTCCTGCCCGCCGACAGCGCGAGCTACGGGTTCGACAACATCGCGGGCGTCCTGCGCGTGTCCGAGTCGCTCATGGAGCGCTACCTGACTGCGGCCCGGCGCATCGGCCGCGCCGCGGTGGGCACGGCGCCGCCGACGGCGGTGGCCCGCACCTACACCGTCTCGCCGGCCCTGCCGCAGGACGATCACGTCGAGGGCCTGCCCTACGGGACTCGCGGCGGCGCCCTGATCACCCATCGGTTCCCGCTCGACGCCGAGTACGTGCTGCGGGTCGACGTGTCGCGGGTGGCGGGCGGGGCGCAGCTCGAGGTGACCATCGACGGCGAGCGGGTCGAGCTGTTCCGCATGCAGCAGGGCCTGCCGTCGCTCGACATCGACGGGAACGAGGTCGGCGACAACCTCGAGGTGCGGCTGCCGGTCGCGGCCGGCCCTCGCGAGATCGGGGTCGCGTTCCTGAAGACGCCGGCCCTGCTGTCGGAGACCCCGCGCCGGCTCTTCCTGAACCCGACCGTGAGCCGCCGCGAGCTGCCGTACCTGCGCAGCCTCACCGTCACCGGGCCCTTCGACGCGGAGGGTCCCGGCGACACCCCGGCCCGCCGGCGCCTCTTCGTGTGCCGGCCCGCGGACGCCGGCGAGGAGGCGGCCTGCGCCGACACCATTCTCGCGACCCTGGCCCGGCGGGCGTGGCGCCGGCCGGTCGACGGCGCCGACCTCGAGATTCTGCGCATCGCCTACGCGGCGGGGCGCGAGGCCGGCGGCTTCGAAGCCGGCATCGAGCGCGCGCTCCAGCAACTGCTGGTCAGTCCCGAGTTCCTGTTCCGCGTCGAGGCCGATCCGGCGGACGCCCCGGCCGCGGCCGGCGGCAGCTACCGCGTCGGCGACCTCGAGCTGGCGTCGCGGCTGTCGTTCTTCCTCTGGAGCAGCGTGCCCGACGACGAGCTGCTCGACGCGGCGGCCGGCGGCACGCTGTCCGACCCCGCAGAGCTCGAGCGGCAGGTGCGCCGGATGCTCGCCGACGACCGTGCCCGGGCCCTGACCGACAACTTCGTCGGCCAGTGGCTCCAGCTCCGGAACCTCGAGGCCGCCCGGCCGTCGCAGGTGCTGTTCGCCGACTTCGACGACGGGCTGCGGCAGGCGTTCCGCCGCGAGACGGAGCTGTTCTTCGAGAGCATCGTGCGCGAGGACCGCAGCGTGCTCGACCTGCTCGACGCCGACTACACGTTCGTCAACGACCGCCTCGCGCGGCACTACGGCATTCCCCACGTGCAGGGCAGCCACTTCCGGCGGGTGCCGGTGAGCGGGCACCGGGGCGGGCTGCTCGGGCAGGGCAGCATCCTGACCATCACCTCGCACCCGGTGCGGACGTCGCCGGTGTTCCGGGGCAGGTGGATACTGACCAACATCCTCGGCACGCCGCCGCCCGACCCGCCGCCCAACGTGCCGGCGCTGCCGGACCGGGCGGGGGCCTACGCCGACCGCACCCCGTCGATGCGGGAGCGGATGGCCGCGCACCGCGACAACCCCGCCTGCGCGAGCTGCCACGCGATGATCGATCCCCTCGGCTTCGGGCTCGAGCGGTTCGACCCCGTGGGCCGGCTGCGCGACGTCGACGAGCAGCACCAGCCCATCGACGCCTCGGGGGTGCTGCCGGACGGGACGGCTTTCGACGACGTCCCCGGGCTCAGGGCGGCGCTGCTCGCGCGCCCGGACCGGTTCGTGGGCACGCTGACCGAGAAGCTGCTGACCTATGCGCTGGGCCGCGGGCTGGAGCCCTACGACATGCCGGCGGTGAGGCGGATCGTGCGGAGGGCCGCCGACGAGGACTACCGCCTGTCGGCCGTCGTCCTCGGCATCGTCGAGAGCCTGCCGTACCGTGAACGGCGCACGGCCCCGGCCGAGGCGCCGCTGGCCGCCGCGCGCTGACGGCGGACAGCAGTAACGGCGGATGGCCTCGGCCGAGGCGCCGCTGGCCGCCGCGCGCTGACGGCGGACCGCAGTGCGTTCGCTGGCGAGTCGGCGTACCTGGCGAGTCGGCGTACCTGGCGAGTTGGGTTTTCGCTCGCTCGCGAACCGGAGTCGTTGGTTGGCGAACTGGCGTTTGTCCGCCCGCGAACCGGGCGTCGTTGGCGAGTTGGCGTTAGTTCGCCCGCGAGCCGAATTGCGTTCCTTGACGAACGGAGCGCGATTCGCTGGCGAACCTGCGTGCGGTTCGTTGGCGACGGGGGGTTCGTTCGTTGACCGCAGTTCGTTCGTCCGTGAAACCGAATCCGTTCGTGAACCGAATTCGTTTCGAGTCGATCTGTTGGCGAGTTGACCTGCTGACCTCAAGGAGATCGCGATGATCATCACGAAGATGGCGCTGCCGCGTCGGAGCTTCCTGCGCGGGATGGGGGCGACGCTGGCCCTGCCGTTCCTCGATGCGATGGTGCCGGCGCTGTCGGCCGCCGCGCCGGGGGGGAACCGGGTCACCCGCCTGGGCTTCGTCTACGCGCCCAACGGCACGTATCTGCCCAACTTCCACCCCGCCACCACCGGGAAAGGCTACGAGATGACCCCGGTGCTGCAGGCGCTCGAGCCGTTCCGCGACGACATGGTGGTGCTGAGCGGCCTGAGCAACAAGGGGGCCGAGACGCAGAGCGAGGGCGGCGGCGTCCACACCCGCGTGCACACCGCGTGGCTCAGCGGCACGCGCCCGAAGAAGACCGAGGGGGCCGACATCGAGGCGGGCACCTCGATCGACCAGATGGCGGCGGCGAAGATCGGGGCCGACACCCCGCTGCGCTCGCTGCAGCTCTCGCTCGACCACGAGAACATCGTCGGAAGCTGCGAGAACGGGTATAGCTGCGTCTATCAGCACACCTACTCGTGGAGCGACCCCACCACCCCGATGCCGATGGAGAGCAACCCGCGCGCGGTGTTCGAGCGGCTCTTCGGCGAGGGGGGCTCGCCCAAGGAGCAGGCGGCGCGGCTCGAGCGCGACCGCAGCGTCCTCGACCTCGCGATGGCCGACATGGCCCGCCTGCAGAAGCGCCTCGGGGTGCGCGACCGCGTCATGGTCGACGAGTACCTCGACTCGGTGCGCGACGTCGAGCAGCGCATCCAGCGGGCCGAGCGCCAGAGCAAGGTGTCGCCGATGCCCATCGCCGACCCGCCGGTCGGCGTGCCCGACTCGTTCGACGACCACGCGAAGCTGATGTTCGACCTCGAGCTGCTCGCGTTCCAGTCGGACGTGACGCGGGTCGTCGCGTTCCAGATCTCGCGCGAGCTGAACGGGCGGCCCTACCCCTGGATTGGGGTGCCGGAGGGCCACCACGCGGTCTCGCACCACCAGATGGACCCCGTCAAGATCGCCCAGGGGGCCAAGATCAACGCGTATCATGTGTCGCTCTTCGCCCGGTTCCTCGATCGGATGAAGAACACCCCGGACGGCGACGGTTCTCTGCTCGACCACACCCTGCTGCTCTACGGCACGGGCATGGGCGACAGCGATCACCACACCCCGGTCGACCTGCCGGCGGTGGTGGTGGGCGGCGGCGGGGCCGTCGCGGGCGGGCGTCACGTCCGGTACCCGATGCACACGCCGTTCACGAACCTCGGGCTGACCCTGCTCCACAAGGTCGGCGTGGAGCGCGAGCGGGTGGCCGACTCCACCGGGCTGTTGACGGACCTGTAGGCCGGAATCGTCGCCGGCGGCTCCGGTTGCCGTTCAGCCGAGTCCACCGGGAGCCTGCGCCTCCCGCGGAGGCGGCGCCGTTCGGCGGCGCAGACTCGTGGATGTCCGAGAATCGCCCGAACACGGGCGCAGGGTTGGGCGGCGGCCTCCGGTCGCCCGCCGCCCAACGAACCGTCAGGAGGCGCGCCTTCGACGGCGCGGATTCCTGGCCCGCAAGTCGTCGGTTGCGGCTCCGATTGCCGCCGAATCGACCAGCCAGGGGGCCGCACCTCGACGGTGCAGGCTCCTGGATGCCGGAGAATCGACCATGGAGATGAATCGACGACAACGGAGCAACGGGCTGACGGCTGCGGTAGCCGGCGTGCTCCTGTCCATCGCGGCGCCGACGGCGGCTGCTCCCGCGGAAGCCGAGGCGTCGCTGATCGCGGCGGCGCGGGCCGGCGACGGCGCGGCGGTCGAGGCCCTGCTCGACGGGGCGGTCGACGTGAACGCGCCGGAGACCGGCGGCATGACCGCGCTGCACTGGGCCGTCCAGGCCGATGCGGCCGACGTGGTCGCCCTGCTCCTCGACGCCGGCGCCGACGCGACGGCGCCCAACCGCTACGGGGTCGCGCCGCTGACCCTGGCCGCCATCAACGGCAACGCGGCCGTCGTCGGCCGGCTGCTGGCGGCCGGGGCCGACCCGAACCGGCGGCTCGCGGACGGCGAGACGGTGCTGATGACCGCCGCCCGCACCGGCCGGGCCGACGTCGTCCAGGCGCTGCTGGCGGCCGGGGCCGACCCGAACGGGTCCGAGCCGGCGCGGGGCCAGACCGCCCTGATGTGGGCGGCGGCCGAGAACAACGCCGACGCCATCCGCGTCCTCGTCGGGAACGGCGCCGACGTCGCCGCGCGCACCGGCGACCCCGCGGCCGGCGAGCCCGGCGGGGTGTTCTCCGCCGAGGTGGGGCTGACCCGCGACGCGCGGTCGGGCCCCTCGTTCACGGCGCTGCTCTTCGCGGTGCAGCTCGGCCAGCTCGACGCGGTGCGCACCCTCATCGAGCTCGGCGCCGACGTGAACGACACGTTCCCCGACGGGACGAGCGCCCTCGTGGTGGCCGCCATGAACGGGCAGCACGAGGTCGGCATTCACCTGATCGATGAGGGGGCGGACGTGAACGCGGCCGCACAGGGCTGGAACGCCCTGCACCAGACGATCCGCCTGCGCCGCACCAACATCGGCCACATGCCGCCCCCCGAGGGCCGCGGCAACCTCAGCAGCATGGACCTCATCCACCGGCTGCTCGAGGCTGGCGTCGACGTGAACGCGCCGATGACCGCCGACTTCCGCGACGGCTACCGCAACCGGCTGAACCGGGTCGGGGCGACGCCGTTCCTCCTCGCCTCGAAGAACGTGGACACCGAGGTCATGCGCGTGCTCCTCGACGCCGGGGCCGACCCCCTGGTTCCCAATGCCGACCTCACCACCCCGCTCATGGTCGCGGCCGGCGTCGACATGTGGAACCCCGGCGAGGACGGCGGGGCCACCGTCGAGCACGAGCCCGAGGCCCTCGAGGCCGTCAAGATGCTCGTGGAGCTGGGCAACGACGTCCACGCCGTGAACGACCGCGGCGAGACCGCGCTGCACGGGGCCGCGTACCGCGGCGCCCCGAGCATCGTGGACTACCTCGTCGGGCAGGGGGCCGAGCTCGACGCCCGGAGCGCCCAGGGCTGGACGCCGTGGACCATCGCCAACGGCGTGTTCTACTCGCTCTTCTACAAGGAGCAGCCGGCCACCGCGACCCGCCTCGCCGAGCTGATGGCTGAGCGCGGCATCTCCACCGCGGGCATGGCCGACGAGCTGCGCACCTGCTTCGACTGCGGCCGCAACCGCGGCAACGCCCGCGACGCCGAGGGGCGCCGGGTGGCCCAGCCGACCCCCGACCGCGTTCCGTCGGCGGTCGAGCCGGCGGCCCAGGAAGCGGCGCAGCCGGTTCCCGAGTAGGCCGGCCCAACTTGCATTCAGGCGCTCTCGCAGGCGCTCTCGTCCCTTGACGGGACGGGGACGCCCTCCTCCTCCGACGGAGTCTCGTCCCAGCGATTCCCGCCGGCGCAGCTTCATCCAAGATTCGGGAAGCGCGCGGAACCGTGGAGCGGCGGCTGTCCGTTCTGAATCCGTCGGCCCCCTGAGGTCCGTTGGCTCCTGAGCCTTTGCGCTTGGACCGGCCCCACGCCTCGCCGGTCGGTTGCGCGCCCGCCGAAGACTGCAGGGACTTGACCAGAGAGCGATCATAAGGCGAAAAAACGTGTTATCCTTGGGCACAGGTGGAGGAGGCGAGGCAATGCGGTTCGGTGGTCCGTGGACCGAAGAGAAGCTGGATATCCTGGAGGCTTATCTCGATGCCTACACCACTGCCTTGAAGAACCAACCGTTCAAGCTGATCTACGTCGATGCGTTCGCCGGGGCCGGCCAGATCGAGCGTCGCGACGACAAGGGTGACACCATCGGGTTCCTGCGCGGTTCTACGGAGCGGGCAATCCGCATCCAGGACAAGCCGTTCGACGAACTCATCTTCATCGAGAAGGACGCGAAACGATGTGCCGAGCTTGCGAAACTCCGTCACCGCTACCACGACCGCAACATCACGGTTGAGCGGGGGGACGCGAATCGCGTCTTGCGCGATCTTCGTAGAGACTGGCGAACCTGTCGTGGTGTTCTGTTCCTCGACCCATTCTCTATCGAGGTAGAGTGGTCCACGATTAAACGGGTAGCGAGCCTCAACTCACTCGACATCTGGATCCTGTTTCCGGTGTCTGCGGTAATGCGGATGCTGCCTGCCCTCCGCCAGCCGGACGAGGTCTCCGCGGAGTGGGCGAATCGCCTGACGAGTGTTTTCGGCGATGAGAGCTGGCGTGATCTGTACCAGGACGATCCGCAGCAGACCCTGTTCGGAGAACATCGTTCGATGCGCGAGAGGGGCGTGGACGGTTTCTTGAACATCTACAAGAAGAATCTGGATGAGGTGTTCGGTGACCGATTTCTCAGGAAGTCCAGGCGCTTGGTGACCGCTACGCGGTCACCCTTGTTCGAGTTCATGTTCTGTGTAGGAAATCCCAGAGGGATCGGTCCGGCAACGAGCATCGCGAAGCACATTTTGGAGCGCATGTAGCAATGGCGACGCGGTCAGGCATCGAGTGGACCGAAACGACCTGGAATCCGGTCACCGGATGCTCCAAGATCAGTCCGGGATGCGCGCACTGCTACGCGGAGAGAATGGCGAAGCGGCTTCAAGCCATGGGCGTGAGGAAGTACCGGCACGGGTTCGACGTCGCGGTTCACGCGACCTCGCTCGAAGAGCCATTCCGATGGGCGCAGCCGAGGCTGGTTTTCGTGAACTCGATGTCGGATCTGTTCCATCCCTTCGTGCCGACTGCTTTCGTCGAGTCGGTATTCGCGGTCATGAATCGGACTTCGCGACACACGTTTCAGGTGTTGACCAAGCGGCCGGAGCGCGTCAGAGCGCTCGACGGCCGGCTGCGTTGGACACCGAACATCTGGCTTGGCGTGAGCATCGAGTCGAAACGATGGCTCGATCGCCTCGAGCTTCTGGTTGGAACCGGCGCTCGGACGAAGTTCCTGTCGCTCGAACCCCTCCTGGGTCCGTTGCCAGGCTTGGACCTGTCGGGTGTCGACTGGGTGATTGCCGGCGGCGAATCGGGCCCGGGCGCTCGGCCGGTGCATCCACGGTGGGTCCGGGCGATCCGTGATACGTGCGTGCGTAGCAGCGTACCTTTCTTCTTCAAGCAGTGGGGCGGCGTGTTCAAGAAGCGGACAGGTCGAGTGCTGGACGGACGAACGTGGGACGAGATGCCTGTCATCAGCGCCGGTGTGCCGCAGGAGCTGTCGGCCGTTGTCCCGGACGGGTCACCACGCAGATACTGACGGCCGTGGACTGCCTGTTCCTTGGAGGCGGCAGGCTCGCATAGTGCCGCATCCAATCCGGCTCGCTTGGCGGTAGCCCAACTCCGCCGCGCTCGCGCCGTCGTCAGAACGCGGCGGTGACCGCAAGGCGGACGATGCGGCCTTCGAGGATGCGGTTGGCGCGCTCCCACGCGTTCAGGGCCTGGTAGCCCGCCCCCGTGCTGCCCCTGGCGTTCCGCGACGCGTCGTGCTCGAGATCGACGCCGTTGTTGAGGGCATCGAACACCTTCTGGACGCTCACGTCGAGCTGCGACCAGTACGGCAGGAACTTCACGCTGTTCACCGGGATCATGGGGTACCACGTGGCGTCGGTGCTTCGCTCGACGGTGGCGATGCCGTCCGGCACGATGCTTCAGAACTGTGCGGGCGTCGCCGAACAGGTCGTAGGCCACGCTCAGGCGGGGCGAGACGTCGGGGCCGAAGCGGGGCAGGTCGCCAGCCGGGCGCCCGGGCTGGCGCTGCGCGGGCACGAACCGGCCCAGGCCCCGGGGGGCGTCGGGCACCGACATGGCGGCGAAGTCGAGCCGCATGCCGTAGTCGAGGGTCAGCCGGTCGACGGTCCACGAGTCCTGCGCGTAGAAGCCGCCGTTGTAGTCGAGCTGGTAGGCCAGGTTCGACGGGTGGTTGTAGACGACGACGCGGTCGGGCGTGCCCATCAGGCCGCAGGGCCGCCCGGCGTCGCGGTTCGCCTGCGCCCGGGGGTGGCTGCAGTCGAACCACGGCAGGCCCTGGTGCTGGTCCTGTATCAGGCGCCCGCGGGGGTTCGGGGCGTCCTCGTAGCGCAGCTCGAGGTGGCCGTTGCTGGTGTTGGTATGGCGGTTGCGGCCGCGGGAGAAGTTCATCCCGACGCTGAAGCGGTGCGAGCCCGTGACGTGGGACAGCGCGCCCCGATACGCCCAGCGGCGCGTGTAGTTGTTGTTCTCGCCGTCGGCCTTGGCCCCGTACAGCAGGCCGAGCAGGCCGTCGCGGGTGGCGACCTGGCTGTACCAGGGGTCGCCGCCGAGGGCCGGCGCCAACTGCGCCGCGTGCCGGGCCGAGCCGACCGGCGGGAAGCACGGGGTCTCGAAGCACGCCGCGAGGCCGTCGGCGTCGGGGCGCGGCTGGAAGATGCTCGGGCCGTCCCGCCGGTGCTGGTAGTAGTTGGCGTCCCAGTCCTGGTACGACAGCGAGAAGCCGAACTCGGCCAGCAGCCGGTCGCCCGGCGCGCCGGTCCACTTCGGGGTCCCCGTGTCGTAGTGCGGCGAGGTCCACGTCGACGCCGCGGTTCCCAGGTCGACGCCCGGGCCGTGCTGGCCGAACCGGCGTTTCCGCGCCTTGTCCAACATCACCGAGAGCTTGTGCCGCGGCGTGACCTGCCACGTCAGCCGCCCGTTCGCGCTGGCCAAGCTGTTCTCTCCTGCTTCTCCCTGGAGTGCGCCTCGGTAGCCGACCCCGAAGTCGGCGGCGTTCCGGCGCGCCGACGTGAAGAACCGCAGCCGGTCGCGGAGGACCGGACCGCCGAACGACCCGTTGACGTCGTAGAGCCTGGCCCGGGCCGGCCGACTGACGCCCAGCGCCTCGAGACGCGGGTTCACGTTGTCGGCCTCGTGCGGCGCGCCGCCGATGAAGACGTTCCCGCCGAAACGGTCGCCGCCCTCGGCGGGAATCATGTTGATGCGCAGGCCGCCGGTCTGCGTCTCGGCGCCGTGCCCCGACATCGTGTACGACGTCTCGGTCGCGAGCATCGGGTTGAGGTAGGCCTGATAGCGGCCGTCGCTGACCATCGTGTCGACCGTCATTCCGTCGATCTCGACGGTGTTGTGCGCGGCGTCGAGCCCGCGGCCCATCATCTCGGACTGCTGAACGCCGGCGGAGCCGCCCACGTCCGGTTTGTGGACCCTGACGCCCGGGATCAGCAGGGCGTACGACCACGGACTGCGTCCGGTCGGGATGGCTTCCTGCATCTCGCGCGTCATCGCCAGGGCGCGCTACGCCCGTCGCGGGTCGACCGCCGGCGGGGCAACCGACAGCCTCGCGTCGATCGACAGCGTCGCGGCGGCCCCGAGGACGAGCCCGTCGCGCCTGACGGTGGCGAACCTCGGCAGCGTGAAGGCGAGCGCGTACTCGCCGGGCCGCAGGTCGGTGAGCGCGTACCGACCGGCGCCGTCGGTGACGACGGTGCGCCGCCCCTCGACGAAGCCGCCGCTCGTTGCCTCGACGGTCACGTCGGGCAGCACCCTGCCGGCGTCGTCGGTCACCGTACCCGTGACCGCGCTCTGTGCGGCCGCGGAAGCGGGCGCCGACAGCACGCATGCGAACAGCAACCACTTGCGCATCTTCCGACCTCCCGGGTCGCCCCGAAGCGGCAGCGACGCCCGGCCGAAGTGTCCACGGTTACGGAAGCGAGAGAACGAGGTGATTCGAGGCGATTGCGCCCGAGTCCTCGAGGTGGTACGAGCAAACTCCGTGCCGTTGGGGTCGGCACGCCATGACCTGGCGGACACGCGTCGCCCCCGTTGTCGACGTGTTCCCGCCGGGCGCGGGCGGCGCGGTCCCGGCCCTCCTCCGGTTCGAGTATCCGTATGAACCGAGGGCAACCTCCAATTCCCCGTATCGCCGGGTGGCCCGAGGATGCGGGCCGCGGCGGCGAACGGTCTGCACGGGGCTGCGGACCGGGGGCAGGCCCGCCGAAACCGGCCTGGGTCGCGCCCGCGGGCGGTCTGCACCGAACTGCGGATCGGGACAGGCCCGCCGGGGCCGGCAACGGCTCGGCGGGTCGACGCGGTGAGGCGACGCTACCGGCCGGGCGGCCGGTCCAGGACGATGTCGCGCAGCGGGTCGAGTCGGGGCGGCAACTCGTCGCCGCCGGCCGGCATGCCGTTCTGCTGCAGCAGATAGCTGACGACGTCGATCACGACCTGCGCGCGCAGGGAGTCGGGATCCTGCTGCGGCATGGTGGTGCCGATGGTGACGAAGAGGTCGACGAGCGGCCGGTCCCGCCACTGGTTGAGGAAGAAGGGCCCGCGCAGGGCGGGGGCGCCGGCCTCGCTGCCGCCGCCGCTCAGGTCGTCGCGGTGGCAGTAGCCGCAGAGGGCCCGGTACCGCTCGCGGCCGCGCTCGGCCTGCGCTTCGGTGTAGACGCCGTCCCACGCGGTTCGGGTCGGGCCGGCGGCGGGTTCGGCCGTCCACGCGGCGGCC
>JAJEFC010000081.1 GCA_022820675.1 Vicinamibacteria bacterium
CGCCGGCGGCCTCGCCGGCGCCGTCCGGCCCCGACGCGCCTCCGCCCCCGGCGGCCCCGCGGTCGAAGACGACGATGGCCTCGACCGCCGGCGCGTCCTTCCGCGCCGCCCGCACCTTCGCGGCCTGCTCCTCGTCGGCGACCGCCACCACCCGCGCCCCGCTGTGGGCCAGGATGTAGCCGACCTGGTTGGCGGGCAGGGTCGGATAGACGGGCACCGTGACCGCCCCCGCGGTCAGTATCGCGAGGTCGGCGACGACCCACTCGGGACGGCTGTCCGACAGGATCGCGACGCGATCGCGCGAGCTGACGCCGAGCGCCCCCAGCCCCAGGCTCAGGTCGCGCACCTCGTCGAACAGCTCCCGGTTCGACCACTCGCGGATCCGGTCGCCCTCGCAGCGTCCGGTGAGCACCGGCTTGGAAAAGCGCCCGGACACGTGGAACGGCAGCTCCGCCAGGGTCCGGATGTCGGGATCGGTCATGTCGTCTCTCTCCTGTTCGGCGCGGCGTCGGTGGCGGCGCGACCTCGGGCTCGCATCGGGAGTCTCGCCGCCGGGAAGCGCCCCGGGACGCAACCGCCTCCCTTGTCAGCCAATCGAACCCATCGGCCCCACCTCCTGCCGGCCGGAACGACCGCCTGGCGGATCGCCCGGCCCGGAACAGGTCGCCCGCGGCTCGGAGGCGCCGACGCCGGCGGCCCCGTCAGCGCTCCCGTCGGTACTCGCCGCTGCGGCCGCCCGTCTTCCGCATCAGGCGAATCTCGCCGATCACCATCGTCTTGTCGACCGCCTTCACCATGTCGTACACGGTCAGCGCGGCCGCCGCCACCGCGGTCAGGGCCTCCATCTCGACGCCCGTCGGCGCCGTCGTCCGCGCCACCGCCTCGATGTCGTAGCCGTCCGGCCGCTCCTGCAGATCGACCTCCACGTGAGAGAGCGGCAGGGGATGGCACAGGGGGATGAGGTCCGCGGTCCGCTTCGCGGCCATGATCCCCGCGATCCGCGCCGCCTGCAACGGGTCGCCCTTGGCGACCCGCCCCTCCCGGATCAGGGCCAGCGCATCCGCGGCGATGGTGATGGCGCCGCGGGCCACCGCCTCGCGGCGCGTGACGGCCTTGGCGCCGACGTCGACCATGCGAACCCGGCCCTCGGCATCCACGTGCGACAGGGGCGTCCCCGCGTCGCCGGCCGACGTGCGCGACCTGGTCTCGGGCATGGGCTAGGGGCGGGGCGGCCGGTCGACGCCGCGGGCCAGGTGAAAGGAGAGGCTCTCGAGCGACACCGTCAGGTCGACGCTCTTCAGCTTGACGTCCGGCGGCACGCGCAACGCGCCCGGCGAGAAGTTCAGCAATGCCTTGATGCCCGCCTCGACGACGGTGTTCACGACCACCTGGGCCGACTCCGCGGGCACCGCGACCACCGCGATGGTGATCTGCTCCCGCCGCGCCACCTGCTTGAGGTCGCGGATGTCGTGGATGGGCACGCCGCTCCGCGACCGGCCGCCCACCTTCTCGGGAAGGGTATCGAACAGCGCGACGATTCGGAACCCCTCCTTGCGGAAACCGGGATAGTCGGCGAGGGCGAACCCCAGGTTGCCGGCGCCGATGATGGTCACGTTCAGGCACCGGTCGAGCCCGAGTATCTGCCGCAGGCGCTGCCGCAGGTCCGCGACCACGTAGCCCACGCCCCGGACCCCGAGGTCGCCGAAGTGCGACAGGTCCTTGCGGATGAGGGCCGCGTTCAGGTCGAACCGCGCCGCGAGCACCTTGGACGACACGGTGCGCACGCCGCCGGCCTCGAGCTCGTTCAGGAACCGAAGATACAGCGACAACCGATTGGTGGTCTGTTCGGAAACCTGCTCTGCCATGACACCCCGGCCGGCCCGCCGCCGGCGCCCCGGTCGCCGCAACTGCCGGAGAGAGTATATGTTAGGATACCCGCGTGCGAAGCACGTCAACCGGCGACCGACGACTGCCCGGCGCACCGGACCGGCCGGGGCCGCGCCTCCGGCGGTGGCGGTTCGCGGCCGCCGCCGTGCTTCTCCTCGCCGGCGTGCTGCGCCCCGCGGTCCCCGCCGCCCAGCCGCTCCGCTACATGCCGACGACCCTGGCCGCCCTCGACGCCTATCCCAGCTTCTTCCACCGCCAGCCGGTGGTGGTGCGGGCCACGCCGGAGGGCGACCTGCGGGACGTGTTCGTCAGCGACGGGGAACGGCGCCTCCGCGCGCTCCACGTCGCCCCGCCGGTCGCCGACGAGCGCGACCTCCTCGAGATCGAGGGTACGTTCTGGGACGTGGGCCGTCTCCAGCCGGACGACCCCCGCGTGGCCGACCACGGCATCGCCGCCCTGTCCGAGCGGCTGCTCGGCAAGCCGTGGCCGTCGAGCGGCGAGCTGCGGCTCCTGATCGCCGACGACACGCGGCGGGCGGACGCGCCCGACGGCACCACCATCCGGACCATCTCGCTCGAGCCGGCCCGCTACCGCGACCGGACCGTCACCGTGACCGGCCGGTTCCGCGCCCGCAACCTGTTCGGCGACCTTCCGGAGGCGCCGGGCAACACCCGCGACGACTTCGTGCTGCGGTCCGGCGACGCCGCCATCTGGATCGTGGGCATGGAGCCGAAGGGGGACGGCTTCGACTTCGACGTGATGGCCAGGGTCGACACCAACCGCTGGCTGCAGGTCACCGGCGTGGTCGGCGGCGGCGACCGTCTCGCCACCATCGAGGCCGAGAGCCTCGCCATGGTCGACCGGCCCACCCCCGTCGCCGAGCGCCGGGAAGCGCCCCGGCCCGAGCAGCGGCTCCCGTCCGAGGTCATCTTCTCGGCCCCGACCCAGGACGACACCGGGGTGGCGGTCGACGCGCTCGTCCGTTTCCAGTTCTCGCGCGACATGAATCCGGACTCGTTCGCCGGGAGCGTCCGGGCGGCCTACGTCGGCGCCGACGGCGCGCTGGACCTCACGGCCGAGTACCGCCCCCGCAACCGGGTCCTCAACGTGCAGTTCGCGGAGCCCCTGCTCCCCTACCGGCCGGTCGCCGTGACGCTCGGCGACGGGATCGAGGCCGTGGACGGCGCCGCGCTGATCCCCTACACGCTGCGGTTCGCCACCGGCGGCTCCTGAGAGCCCGCGGCTCTCGCCATCACTGCGCCCCGGAAGCCCGCGGACGCCCGGAGGTCGTGAGGCGCCGAGAGCCGCACGGGCGCCGATGGCGGCAGCTTCCGGTCGACGCGCCCCCGACGGGCCCCGGCGCCCCTGGAAGACCCGCGCCCCCCGGAGGATCGTCAGGCGCCGAGAGCCGCGCGGGCGCCGACGGCGGCAGCCGGATCCCGGTCGACGCGCGCCCCGACGCCTCCGGCGGTTTGCGCCGCCGACGGCCTGCCTCAGGGGATGGGCCCCGCCGCCAGCAGCCCTGCCATCGCCGACCGGGTGGCCTCGATCAACTCGTCGCGCCGGGCGAAGCCGAACCGGCGCGACTCGATGGGCGGCCCGATCCGCACGCTGACGGTGACGGGGCGGATGATGGGGCTGCCCCGGCGCATCGCCTCGCCGGCGCCGAGTATCGTCAGGGGCACGACGGCCGCGTCTCCGCGGATCGCCATCACGAATCCGCCCTTCTTGAACGGCAGGAGCTCGCCGCTCCGGCTACGCGTGCCTTCGGGGAAGACGAGAAAGGAGAAGCCGCCCCTGAGCGCCGCGGCCGCGGCGTCGATGGCGGCCCGGCTCTGCTCGCGGTTGCGGCGCTCGATCGGCACGAACCCCGCGACCCCGAACGCCACGGGCAGCAGCGGCAGTCTCCGGAGCTCCGCCTTGTAGAGGATGCGCAGCCTCGGGTGCACGGCGCGAAGCGCCATGTAGACGATGGGCGGCTCCAGGTTGCTGGTGTGGTTGACGCAGTACACGGTGGGACGGTCGCCCCGGACGTGCTCGGCCCCGGCGACCCGGTACCGGATGCCGACGGCGGCGAGCCCGATGCGCACCCCGTGGCGGCCGAGCCGGTAGAGCACCCCGGGATGCCGTGCCACGAGGGCAATCGCCATCCCCACGGGGGCCGTCACCAGGACATAGAGCGAGACGATCACGTAGGCGGCGAGGGACCTCGCGGCGGCGACGACGGTGGACCACGGTAAACGCATGATGGGATGGGGCCGGCGCATACGAAAAGAGCCCGACCCGGCAGACGCCGGATCGGGCTCCCCGAAGGCACCGATCAGCCTTCACAGCCCGTGGTGAAAGCCCCGCGTTGCATCGAGAGCGGCGAGGCGCCCGCCTGACAAGGCGTGAGGAGGGCGCATATTGGGCATATGTAACCGACGAACAACGCAGTCAGGCGGGATGCATCGCCGCTCGAATGCAGCGGGGACTTTCGCCGCGGGCTGTCAGGACGCACGGGCTTCCTGCGGCTGCGCCGCAGGGGCCTTCGTCGCCTTGGCGACGGTCGCCTTCGGCTTGGTCTTCGCCGCCTTGGCCCGGGCCATGGCCCGGTCCCGATTGGCGAAGCAGCGATCGAGGGCCTTGTTCACCTTCTCGTCGATGGCCTCGGCGCTGTCGCCCACCACCTCGGAGATCTCGGACACGACCAGGAACTTCGCCCGGTCGAGCATGCGCTTCTCGCGGAACGACAGGTTCTTCGACTTGGCGAGGAACGTCAGGTTCTTCAGCACGTCGACCACGTCGTAGATCGAGCCGGTGCGCATCTTGTCCGAGTTGTCCTTGAAGCGTCCCTTCCAGTTCTGGTGATTGTCGATCTTGCCGTTGCCGAGCAGCGTGAACAGCTTCTTGACCTCCCTGTCGCCGATCGCACGACGCAGCCCCACGCCGTCGACGTTGTCGACGGGGACGAGCACGGTGGTGTCGCTGTCCGCCATACGCAACGAATAGAACCCGCAGGTCGTCCCCATGATGGTCCGGGTCTCGATGCACCGCACGACGCCCAGACCGTGGTTCGGGTAGATGACCTTGTCTCCAACTTCGAACTTCACGTAACCCCCCAGTTGGAATCCGGCTGTCGCGCGCTCCGAAATCTGCTCATTGTAGCCCGTTTTGCTTCCTGGATCAACGGCAAACCCATCATTCGTCGACGGTTACGGAGTTCTCGGCCCTGGCCCGCCAATCGTCGCCAGCGGCTCCGCCCGAGGTATAACCGAAAGTTGTGGATCGCGGCGTGAGGCAGGTGGCGTATCCTTCCGTGTGAACAACCCAAAAACACCCTGGCTGAGGGGCCGGGGGGAAGGAGACACCACCCATGCTGACGGTACCCGACAACAGGCACGA
>JAJEFC010000225.1 GCA_022820675.1 Vicinamibacteria bacterium
TCGTGCCTGTTGTCGGGTACCGTCAGCATGGGTGGTGTCTCCTTCCCCCCGGCCCCTCAGCCAGGGTGTTTTTGGGTTGTTCACACGGAAGGATACGCCACCTGCCTCACGCCGCGATCCACAACTTTCGGTTATACCTCCGTCTTCGACACGTCGTCGCAGTCGGCCGAGTACGCCCAGAGCGGCGTTCGGACCAACGTGGTGCCCAAGGCGGGCGGCAACGAGTTCTCCTACAACTTCTTCATGAGCGGCACGAACGGCGGCTTCCAGTGGGACAACCAGAGCCAGGACCTGAAGGACCAGGGCTTCGAGTTCGCGCCCATCGACTACCAATACAGCTACAACCCCGCGGTGGGCGGGCCGCTCGTCGAGGACAAGCTGTGGTTCTTCGCCTCGATGATCAACGTCCGCAGCCGGCAGTACGTCCTCGACCGGTTCTGGGACCTCGACGAGCCGTCGACGCCCGACGGCGTTACCGCCGACGACCTGCGGGCGTTCACCTGGAACAGGAGCGGCAACTACAACATCCGCCTCACGCACCAGGCCACCCAGCGCCACAAGTTCACGTGGAGCTACTTCGAGGAGCCCAAGGGGGGGCTTTCCGGCACCGAGTTCGCCTGGGCCGGCCGCACGAACCCCGAGGCGTGGTACGAATGGGACGGGAGGCCGACGCGCATGCTGACGGGCCGCTGGACGGCGCCGATGACGAACCGGCTGCTCCTCGAGGCGCACGGGTCCTTCATGCAGGCCGACGTCAACACGAACCCCGTGGACCACGGCGGGGAGTTGCGGATGCCGAGGATCGACTGGGCGCTGGGCACCATGAGCGCCAGCTCCTTCCAGAACCACCACAACCACGACTTCCACCGCCGCCTGAACGCGTCGCTGTCCTACGTGACCGGCTCGCACAACTTCAAGGCCGGCCTGAACTTCGCGAACAACCGGACCGCCCTCGCCTTCACGGGGCCGGGGGACCTGTACACGGGCTACTTCTTCAACGGGTTCCCGGTCGGGGTCCTGGTGACGGGGAACGGCAGGCAGCGGCAGGGGATCATCCAGGACTGCGACTGCGGCATCTACGCGCAGGACGCGTGGACGATGGACCGCCTGACCCTCAACGCCGGCATCCGGTACGACTGGTTCCAGAGCTCGGTGCCGGGGGGGACGCGGGACGGGGGCTACTTCGCGCCGGCGCTGACCCTGCCCGACCCCGTCGTCGAGAACATCCCCAACTGGCAGGACGTCAACGCGCGGTTCGGCGCCGCCTTCGACCTGATCGGCGACGGCTCGACGGCGGTGAAGTTCTCGGGGGGGCGGTACATCGCGAACGAAGGGACGGGCGTCACCCAGGGGTACAACCCCATCTACCCCTACAACCTGCTCGACTACCGGCCGTGGACGGACCTCAACGGGGACGGGACCGCCCTCAATGTGGACGGGACGCCGCAGCTCGACGAGATCGGACCCTCGAACAACCCCAACTACGGGTTGTCGACCATCACGACCCAGTACGACCCGAACCTGCCGCGCGCCAGCAACTGGGAGTACTCCGCGGGCGTCGAGCGGCAACTGGGCGCGGGCTGGGCGCTGAGCGTGATGTGGCACCGGCGCGCGTACACCAACTTCGACTGGTTCGACAACCTGAACACCTCGGCGGCCGACTGGCACATGGCGGGTGTATGGACCGGGCCGGACGATCCGGCTTTGCCCGCTGTCGCCCGCGGCGTGCAGGTTCCCATCTACATCACCGATCCCGGCCTCGACATCCAGACCGGGAACGACTTCCACACCGTGGCGTCGGAGAACTCCCGGACGTGGAACGGGTTCGAGGTGATTCTCGACGGGGAGCTCCCCCGCGGCGGCTTCATGACCGCCAGCGTCACGGCGGGCACGAACAAGAACAACTTCTGCCACCGGGGTATGTTCGAGAACCCCAACGCGCTCCGGTTCTGCGAGACGCGGATGCCGTACCGGCCCATGGGCAAGCTGTCGGGGGCGTTGCCGCTGCCGTTCGACACCATGATCTCCGGGCTCATCCAGGTGTTTCCGGGCGCGCCCATCAGTGCCTCCTATGCCATCAACGCGGTCGACTTCCCCGCTCTCGTGAACCTCGGGGATCCTGACGACGCGAACCCGAACCTCGAGGTCAACCTGATCGAGCCGGGCACGGTGTTCGAGGACTACACCACGGAGATGCAGTTGCGGTTCTCGAAGGTCGTCACGATCAACGACGTCCGGACGCGGTTCTACATGGACGCGACGAACATCACCAACCGGGCCCGGGTCACGAGCCGGAACCGCTTCTACGGCGGCGGGGGCGTCAAGAACCCGGACTTCCTCCGGATCAACACCATCGAGCCGGGCCGGAGGCTGTCGTTCGGCATGCAGATGTACTTCTAGCGAGGCTCCGCCTCAGACCGACGAGGCATGTAGGTACTGCGCAGTCGCCGATGCTGTGGTCGCCCCCATGTCAGCGAACAAAACGCGATCAAAACTTGACTCAACTGTGAAGGTCACGCCCGTTCAAGGAATCTAGAGGTCGGGTGGATTCCACCGGGAACGCCGGGCGCCTGCCGGTCGCCCGGCGTTCCTCTCCGTTTCGACCACGCAGCTCGTACCCGTTCGCATCCGGTACCGGGGCGCGTCTTCGTGACCGGCCCGGGTATTGGAGGAGAAAGCGTCTCCGGGCGTGCCGAAGGGCTGCGGGCTCGTTCGCTCGAACTCGGCCGACGTTCGGCCTGCCGAACGGAGCTCCGGGGCTGGAAACTCCGCCTGAACGGGGCCGGTCGCTGGCCATCAGTGCGCCAAGCGTGTTCTGCCGAGGTTGCCATGCATTGCTCCCGCCGGTTGCTTCACGGTGTGTTCGCCGCCGCGATCCTCCTGCTCGGACCACCCGAGGGACTCGCGCAGCAGGAAGAGGGGCGCATCCAGGGCCGCGTGTTCATCGAAGGGACCCGCGATCCCGTGGTCGGCGCCTTCGTCCGGGCCGACCCTCCCCTCTTCTCGCCCAACGGCGACCGGCTGCAGATGGCCGAGCCCATGGAGACCGTCACCGACGACGACGGCCGCTTCGCCCTGACGTGGATGCGGAGCGGCATCTGGAACACCATGATCATGGCCGAGGGCTACGAGGACGCCCAGTTGCGCATCGAGGTGACGCAGCGCCGGTCGAACGCGTGCACGCCGACGAAGATGCAGAACTGCGTGCAGCCCATCGAGTACTACATGGTCCCGCTGAAGGTGGACGCGGAAGACCAGGTGGAGTCGATCCTGGCCGGGCTGGACGTCGAGGAGACGGAGCTCGATCGGGCCGTCGCCGACCTCGGCGCGGCCGACGACGCCTACAACCGCCAGGACTACCGGACCGCCATCGACGGCTACTCCCGACTGCTCGCGCGGTGGCCGCAGATGACCACCCTGCACCAGGACATCGGCGACGCCCACCGCGCGCTGGCGGAGTTCGACGCGGCGATCGCTGCCTACGAGCGCTACCGGGCGGCCGCCCCGGGCGACGCGGCGATAGAGCGGAAGATCGCCCGGGCGCAGCTTCTGATGGGCGACCTCGCCGCGGCCCGCGACCTCGCCGCCGCGGGCGGCGACGCGTCGCCCGAGGACCTCTACAACCTCGGCGAGGTCGCGTTCAGCGAGGGCGACATCGACGCCGCCGCCGGCTGGTACGAGAAGTCGGCCGCCGCGGACCCCGAGTGGGCGCCCCCCGTCTTCAAGCTCGGCATGGTGGCCCTGAACCGCGGCGACATCGAGGGCGCCAAGGCGCTGTTCCAGCGGGTCGTCGACCTCGAGCCCGACTCGGAGGAGGCCGCGCAGGCCCAGGGGATACTGGCGGCGCTGCCCTGAAGCCGGTTCGGGCTTGCGACGTGGATGGCGCGGCAGCGACACTCGTCGCTGTCGGCCACGTGCTGCCCCGAAGCCCGCGCGAGCTAGCGTAGCTAGCGACGGGCCGAGCGCTGCAATCGGGACTGGCGGGGCTGTCCTGAGGTCGGTTCGAGCATTTGCCACGGGCCGGAGTTCTGCAACCGGAGGTTCTCGACATGACGGCCGAAACCACGCGACGTCGCTCCGTCGTCGGCGTTCTCGTCGCCCTCGCCCTCATCGTGTCCGGCGCGCCCTGGACGGGCCACGTCGCGTCGGCGCAGACCCAGTCGTTCTTCGTCAGCTTCACCGACGGCGCCGGCGCCCCGGTCACCGACATGAGCCGCACCGAGGTGTTCGTCGAGACCGACGGCGAGCGCAGCGAGGCGCTCGGCCTCGAGCCGCTCCGCTGGCCGCTGCGGGTGACGGTGTTCGTCGACAACGGGTTGGCGAGCCCGCCCGTGCTCGACCACATGCGCGAGGGGCTGCGGCGCTTCCTGGACGCGCTGCCCGCGGACATCGAGGTGGCGATTGCGACCATCGGGGGACGGCCCCAGTTCCGGGTCCGGCACACCACGGACCGGATGGACCTCGAGGACGCGGTCGGGGTGATAGCGCCGGAGATGGACGGCGCGGCCAGCTTCCTCGACGCCCTCTACGAGGAGGCGGAGCGGCTGCACGAGGACGAGGCGGGCGAGTACTTCCCCGTCATCGTGATGGTCGCCACCAACGGCCCGGAGGGGAGCACGCGGGTGCGCGAGCGGCCCTTCCGCGAGATGATGGAGCGCCTGATTGCCAACCGGGCCGCCCTCCACACCCGCATGTACACCTTCACGTCGGTCACCGGGGTCAAGCAGGGCGGCGACCAGATGCGGTGGGCCATGGACATCGGCCGGGTGACGGCGGGCAGCTACGACGGGCTGAGCTCGGCCATCGGGTTCCGCACCCAGCTCCCGGATCTGGCCGAGGACCTCGGCCGGAAGCACCGGCTGATGAGCAACCAGTACCTCCTGACCTACACCCCGCCGGAGAACGCGACCGCGCAGTCGGTGGTCCGGCTGCTGACCACCCGGGCCGGCGTCCGGATGACGCCGACGCGCGACGGGAAGCTGCCGTAACGTGGGGCGGACCGGTGTTCTCGTACGGCTGAATGTCGACGGGGTTGGGGATTGGGATTAGAGGAGAGCGTCCGCTCAGGGTGCCGAGCAGCACCTGGTCGAAACGTCCGGCGAACCCGGCGTTGCCGTACAGGGTCTGCTCTCGGCCCGTCGCCGCCCCCTCGGCGCTCGCGATGCCGTTTCCCGGGTTGTAGCTAAGCTACGCGGGACGAACACGTCGCCGAGACCGTCGTGCCGATCTCGTCGGTGGGCGGTCAGGGCGCGTCCCGGCCCTCGGCGAGTTGCGTCAACCGAGCGACCAGCTCGTCGCCGTCGGCGGCCTGCACGATCCAGTCGCCCGCCGCGGCCAGACCCTCCGGATCGGCGATCCGTTCCACCGCCCGGGACACGCGCGACGCCGTCTCCGCGCCGAAGCGCAACGCTGCCTGCCGGCGCAGGAGCGCGCGTTGTAGCGCAAGCCCCCGTTCGATACCCTGCTCGAGGCCCTGCTTGACACCCTGCTCAATGCCTTCCCGAAGCCACTGCTTCGGCCACTCGGCCGCCCGTTCGACAAGCGTCATCTTCAACTCCTCCAGCGTCTGTACCGGCGGCACCCATCCGCCGGGCGGCACCACCCGCTCTGCCACCTGCCGCACCCAGTCGAGGAACACCCGGCGCAAAGCGGCGTCCCGCGGGTCGCTCAGCTTCGCCCGCAGTGCGTCGACGACACGGGCCAGGTCCTCGTATGAGCCGCTCTGCTCAAGCTGCACGACCGACGTCATCAGATTGCCGCTCGGGAGATCGTCGTCCGCCAGGTGCCGCTCGTCAACCACGTGGTACCGCTGCGCCGGCTGACACGGCGCCAGCTCCGGCCCCGCCGCCGCGATCAACTCCCGCATCTCGCGGGCCGAACGCCACCGCCGCGCGCCGTTGTACAGCACCACCGGCAGCACGGCCGGCAGCGGCTCGCCCGCCTCCACCACCCCGTTGCGCACCATCTCCTCGTACAGCAGGCCCGTGTAGGTCAGGATGCGCAGGGCCATCCGCGGCTCGTCCCGCGACTGGAACTCGAGCAGCACCACGAGGTACAGCCAACGCCCGCGCAGGCGGACCCGCCACACCGCGTCGCCGTGCCGCTTGAGCAGCTCGTTGCTGACGTACTCGGAAGACAACTTCTGTAGCGTCGAGAAATCGATGTCGTCCGCCCGCGGACCGGCCACGAAGCCGCGGAGCAGGTCTTCAACCATGCGCGGGAATGCGAACAGCTTCTTGTAGGTCTCGTCGTGCATGTCTCCAGCCTTCCCGACCGGCGCAACCCGCCCGCCGTCGAAGAAGACTGGATGCAAACGCCGCTCCGAGCCCGTCCGCGACCGTCCCGCCAATCCGGCGCGAGCACCTCCGGCCAGGGAAGCCGGCGTCGGGATACCCGCTGAGGGCAAGGCGGACAGCATCGATTCGACGTGTGATAATCGCGCCGTGCGCCTGCTGTCTCGGCGTTTCGGCGGCGGTGCGGCCATCGGACTGGTCCTGGCGATTCTGTTTCCGGCCGGGGCCGGCGTCCCGTCGGACGACGTCCACGCGGCACCGCAGTGGGCGGTGACACAGGCGGGCGATACGTGGTTCACCGATCGGGCTGAAGAGGCCGGCATCGACCTCGTGCACTTCAACGGGGCGTCGGGCCGTCTCTACGTGAGCGAGATTCTCGGTCCGGGCGCCGCGATGTTCGACTTCGACGGCGACGGCGACCTCGACGTCTTCGTCGTGCCGGGCCGAAGGCTCGGCGAGGGCTCGACGTCCGCCCCGGGAGCCGTCCTGCCCGAGGGCCGTCCGCCGGAGGATCGCCTGTACCGGAACGACCTCGTGGTGCACGCCGACGGAACCCGCACCCTGCGCTTCACCGACGTCACCGCGGGCAGCGGCCTCGACGCAGCCGCGTACGGCATGGGCGTCGCGGCGGGCGACTTCGACAACGACGGCCGGGTCGACCTGTACCGCACCGCCCTGGGGGCGAACCAGCTCTTCCGGAACGACGGCGACGGCACGTTCACCGACGTCACCCCGCAGGCCGGCGTCGGCGACCCCCGGTGGAGCGTGTCGGCGTCGTTTGCCGACCTCGACCGCGACGGCTGGCTGGATCTCTACGTCGGCAACTACCTCGACCACCGCCTCGACGCGCCGCAGCCCGAGTGCTTCACCCGTACCGGCGAGCGGGACTACTGCGGGCCCAGCGCCTTCGACTCCGTTCCCGACCGGCTGTACCGCAACCGGGGCGACGGGACGTTCGTCGATGTCACCACTTCGGCGGGAGTGGCGCGCGAGTACGGCGCCGCCCTCGGGGTCGCGGCCTTCGACGCCGACGGGGACGGGTGGACGGACGTCTACGTCGCCAACGACGGCGAGCCGAACCAGCTCTGGATGAACCAGGGGGACGGGACCTTCACGAACGGCGCGCTGCTCGCGGGGGCGGCCCTCAACGACAGCGGCCGGACCGAGGGCAGCATGGGGGTCGACGCCGGCGACTTCGACGGCGACGGCGACGACGACCTGTTCATGACCCACCTGACGCGGGAGACGAACACCCTCTATGTGAATGACGGCCTCGGGCTCTTCGAGGACCGGACCGCGACGATCGGCCTCGGGGTCCTGAGCCTCGCCTACACCGGCTTCGGGACGGCGTGGCTCGACTTCGACAACGACGGCTGGCTGGACCTGCTGGCCGTCAACGGGGCGGTCCAGGCCAGTCACCAGCGGTTCGCGGGCGCCGGGGGCGTGTCCGCGCGGGCGGGCGAGCCGTTGCCCCTGGACCAGCCCAACCAGCTCTTCCGCAATCTCGGGAACGGGCGGTTCGACGAGGTCACGCGGCGGGCCGGCCCCGTGTTCGATCTGTCGGAGGTGAGCCGGGGCGCCGCCTTCGGCGACGTCGACAACGACGGCGACGTGGACATCCTCGTGACCAACAACGCCGGCCGGGCGCGCCTGCTGATCAACGAGCTGGGCAACCGCAACCGTTGGATTGGCCTCCGGTTGATCGGCGGCCCCGGCCGCCGGGACATGCTCGGGGCGCGAGTCGGGGTCTTCCGCGACGACGGCCCGCCGCTATGGCGCCGCGCGAGGGCCGACGGCAGCTACGCCTCGGCCAACGACCCGAGGGTGCTGGTGGGGCTGGGCGATGCCGCCGCGGTGCGGCGGGTGCGCATCGAGTGGCCGGGCGGCCGGGAGGAGGACTGGACGGAACTGCCGGTGGACCGGTGGCTGACGCTCGAAGAGGGCACGGGCGAGAGCCGGAAATGACGGTGGTGCCGAGACTGTCGAGAGGCGTCGCGACGTGCCTGTTGCTGGCGGCGGTCAGCAGCGATGCCGCGGGAGTTCCCCTCCAGGGTGGCGCGACCGAGCCGACCCTGCTGCCGGTCGCCCTGCCCGACCTCGGCCGGGCGCATGCGTCGGTTCAGGTGCAGCTTCGCGAGGCGTACGAGGCGCTGAACGCGGCGGAGCCCGACGGACGCGGCGAGGCCTGGGGCGAGCTGGGCAAGCTCCTGATGGCAGGCGAGTTCCTCGGCGAAGCCGAGCACTGCTTCCGTAACGCGCAGGCGCTCGCCCCCGACGACTTCCGCTGGCCCTACTACCTGGGGCACGTCTTCAGAAGCACGGGGCGGCTGACGGAGGCGGTCGAGCACTTCGAGCGCGCCCTGCGCCTGCGCCCCGACGATCTCGCCGCCCTCACGTGGCTGGGTCAGGTCCATGTCGACGCGGGTCGGCCGGAAGCGGCCGAGTCGCACCTCGCCAGGGCCCGCGTCCTCTACCGCGGCACCCCGGCGGTCCTGTTCCAGCTCGGCCGCGCCGCCGCGGCGCGGCGGGACTACGCGACGGCCGTGGCGCGATTCGAGGACGCGCTGCGGTTGGAGCCCGCCGCTACGGCCATCCACTATCCCCTCGCCATGGCCTACCGGGGTCTCGGCGACCTCCAGAACGCGCGAGCCTACCTGGACGACGGTGGGGGCCGCGCCGGCGACGGGGTCGGCGTCACCCTGGCGGACCCGTTGATGGCGGAGGTCAACGCGGCGTTGCGGAGCCCGCAGGTCCATTGGGACCTGGGGCTGGTCGCCGGCGCGCGGGACGACTGGCCCGAGGCGGTGCGGCAGTTCCGGGAGGCGGCCCGGCTCGCGCCGGATCTGCCGGTCGTGCGGCTGAACCTCGGCCTCGCCCTGAACCGCACGGGCGACGCCCGCGCCTCGCTCGACCAGCTCGGGGAGGCGGTGCGCCTCGACCCCCGGCTGGCCGCCGCGCACTTCGCCATGGGAACCCTCTACGAGCGGAGCGGCCGCGACCAGGAGGCGATCGAACGGTACACCCTTGCCGCGACCCACGACCCCAGTCACGCCGAGGCGCACCTCAGGCTCGCCGACACCTTTCGCCGGACCGACCGGCTCGAGGCGTCGCTGGCGCCCTACCGGCGGGCGCTTGAGCTGGAGCCGGGCTGGCGGGAGGCGCGGTTCGGCGAGGCGATGGCCCTCGTGCGCCTGGCCCGCTACGCGGAGGCCCTGCAGCGCTTGCGCGCGGCGATGGACCTGCACTCCGGGGAGCCGGCGTTCCCACTGGCGATCGCGCGCCTTCTGGCCGCCGCCCCCGACCCGCGGGTGCGGGACGGGTCGGAGGCGCTGGTGCTGGCGCAGGCGGTCGAGGAAACGCACAAGACGACGGCCGTGGCGGAGACGATGGCCATGGCCCTCGCCGAGCTGGGCCGGTTTGCCGAGGCGGTCGAGTGGCAGCGGGTGGCGATGGCTGGCGCGGCGGCGGGGGGGCAGGCCGGGACCTCGCAGCGGATGGCCGCCAACCTGGCCCTCTACCGTCTCGGCCGGCCCTGCCGCACGCCCTGGCGCGACGACGACCCGGAGCACCGGCCCGGGCCGGTCGTGGAGCCGGGACTCCTGGATCCGCCGTCCGCTTTCTGAGCGAGGTCCGCTGTCCGGTGGCCCGCGTCGGCGGGATTCGCACGGGCTGGCGGTAGCGGTTGGTGGTTGGCGTCGGCGAGTGTCGGCGCACATCCGTCAGGCGCGTCAGGCTGCCGACAGCGGGGGGGGGCCGATGCCGGTCGTCCCGCAGCCGCTCGCGTCCGGCCCGGTAAACCGGGGGTCACGCGGGGTCGACGGCGACCGCCAGGGGATCCTGCGACCGGAAGTCACCCGCGGCTCCAGGCGGTCCGGAACGGCGCGGGTCGGGGCGGTTTCAGGGGATGTTCCCGTTGTCCGTCGGCATGGCCGCGATACCCGTCCGCGCGGACCCCACCTGAATGCGCGGCTGGTCGGACGCGTCGTCCGGCGGCCGGTAGGTCACCCGGTACTGGTGGCTGGTCAGCCGGTGCCTCCGGGCAATGTCGGCGGCGACCTCCGGCAACAGCGTGCGGAACCGGGTGGACACGACCATCTCCTCGTAGCGGGCTCGCGTGGCCGCGGCGATGTCGCCGCCCCACTGTGCCTGGGCCCGGCCCAGGTTGCGGCCGACGCCGTAGGGGGACGTGAACAACAGCGTGTAGACGGTCGCCGCGTTGTCGTACAGGCGGTCCATCGTTCTCTGCACCGCGTCGCCCCGGGCCCGGCGGCTCCCTTCCGATCCGGCCGTCGCGACCATCACGACGGCGGAGAGGTACTGTCGTTCCCGGTCGTCCTCCAGCCGCTCGGCTTCCTCGTAGAGCGCATCGAAGAAGGTCGCGGCGGCGCCCTCGCTGGCGAGAACGCCGATGGCGTCGAGGAGCTCCTGCCGGTCGGTGGTGTGCCGCACTCGGTACTGCGGACGTCCGGCGAGGGTGGCAATCGCCACCTCGATGTCCGGCGGAAGGGCGTTCAGAAAGAGCCTCAGCCCCTCGCGCATGTCCGGTATGGCCGCCTGGCTCTCGGTCGCGTTGTCGACGTAGACGGTCACGCGCGCCGGCCAGTTGACGGGCTCGAGCTCGACGATCTCACAGGCGACGCCGTCCCACTCGACCACCACGTCGTCGGCCGTCATGTCGGTCACCGGCTCGCCATCACCGCTGGCGAAGGCGATGTAGAGCGACTGCTCTTGCGCCGAGGCGACGGGGATGTCTCCCCAGGGTCCGCCCGTGAGGAGGCTGCCCGCGACGACCGATACGGCGAGCCAGCGACGGAGTAGGTGTGTCATGTCTCGATGTTATCGCAGCTCGACGCTCCCTCGCTTCGGAGCCCTTCGGGAGCGGTACAACCTCGGAAGGCGAAGGTCGAGGTGGTTCGAGCCGACTTGGGGGCGAGGGGCGGGGCAGAGGCGGCGCCATGCGAGGAGGGGCGGGGCAGAGGCGGCGCCATGCGAGAGGGAGAGGCGGCATCGGCGGCTGGCCGCAGGCGACGCGATACCCGATGAACCGGTCAGATCTGCGCGCCGTGCCGTCACGCGCACCCCTCCCCGGCGGAGCCGCGCCGCCGCCCGCGCAAGACCGCTCACCCGTCCACCAGCCAGCCGTCGCGGAGCTGGATGATGCGGCCGCCGTAGGCGGCGTTGACCTCCGAGTGGGTGACCTGGACGATGGTCGTCCCCTCGGCGTTGAGCCTCGTGAACAGCTCCATGATCTCGCGGCCCTGGTCGGAGTGCAGGTTGCCGGTGGGCTCGTCGGCCAGGATCAGCTTCGGCTTGGCGATGAGGGCCCGGGCCACGCCGACGAGCTGCTGCTGCCCCCCCGAGAGCTGGCTCGGGTAGAGGTCCTTCTTGCCCACGATCTGGAACCGGTCGAGCGTGTCGGCCACCAGACCCTGGCGCTCGGACCGGGGCACGTTCCGGTACGACAGGGGTACGTCGAGGTTCTCGGCCACGGTGAGGTCGTCGAGCAGGTGGTAGCTCTGGAAGACGAACCCGATGTTGGAGCGCCCGAGGGCCTGCCGGTGCTTCGTCCGCAGGCGGTGGACGGGCTGGCCGAGGAAGTCGTACTCGCCGGTCCACGCCGCGTCGTGCATGCCGAGGATGTGCAGCAGGGTCGACTTGCCGGCGCCGGACGGCCCCATGACGGAGACGAACTCGCCCTCGGGGATGTCGAGGGTGATGCGGCGCAGGACGAACGTCCGGCTGACGCCGTGGCTGAAGCTCTTCTCGATGTCGCGCAGCGCGATCAGGGGCTCGGGCATCACGGGAGCTTACCGCACCGGGCTTGCCGGGGTCGTGCCCGCCGTTCCGCGGCGGCGTCATGAGACACTGTGACCCAGGAGGCCCGCATGCCGACGGTGCACGTGAGTGTGCATATCGACCCCGCCGTCGAGGACGCGCTCGACAGGTATTGTCGGGCGCATGGCGTCGTCAGGAATCACTTCGTCGAGGAAGCGATCGTCGACCGGCTGGAAGAGCTGGAAGACATCCAGGATCTGAAGCGTAGCCGTCACGAGCCGGCCCAGCCACTCGAGGAGGTGCTGGCCGAGCTGGCGCGCGAAGGGCAGAGCTGATCCGGCCGCCGGAGCCGGCGGCTTCCCCTGTTCTACAATCCCCCGCCATGAGAGCCATGCTGTGCAAGGCGTACGGCCCGCCGGAGAGCCTGGTGTGGGAGGAAATCGACCCGCCGGCGCTCGACGACGACGGGGTGCTCATCCGCGTCCGGGCGGCCGGGGTCAACTTTCCCGACCTGCTGATTATCGAGGGCAAGTACCAGTTCAAGCCGGACATGCCGTTCGCACCCGGGGCGGAGGTCGCGGGCGAGGTGGTCGAGGTCGGGGCCGCGGTGACGCGGTTCGCGCCGGGCGACCGGGTCATCGGGATGACACGCTGGAACGGCTACGCCGAGGAGGCGGTGGTGCCCGAGGAACGGTGTCTCGGCCTGCCCGCCGGCATGTCCTTCGAGATCGGGGCCGGCTTCCCCATGACCTACGGCACCAGCTTCCACGCGTTGGTGCAGCGGGGCCGGCTGCAGGCGGGGGAGACGCTGCTCGTGCACGGGGCATCGGGCGGCGTGGGCACCGCCGCCGTGGAGATCGGCGGCTGCCTCGGCGCCCGCGTCATCGCCTCGGGCGGCAGCAACGACAAGCTGCGCGCCGTGCAGGAGCGGTACGGCGTGGCCGACGCCGTCAACTACCGGACCGACCCCGCGTGGAAGGACCGCGTGAAGGCTCTGACCGGGGGTGCCGGCGCCGACGTCATCTACGACCCGGTCGGCGGCGACGTCTTCGAGCAGTCGCTGCGTTGCATCAACTGGGACGGCCGGCTCCTCGTGGTCGGCTTCGCGGGCGGCGCCATCCCCAACGTGCGCGCGAACCTCGTGCTCCTCAAGGGGTGTCAGATCGTCGGGGTCTTCTGGGGCGCCTTCGTGCGGCGCGACCCCGAGGCGAACCGCGCCAACTTCGACCGGCTCTTCGCGTGGTTCGAGGCGGGCCGGCTGCGGCCGCTCGTGTCGCGCACCCTTCCCCTCGAGCGGGCGCCCGAGGCCCTTGGCATGCTCGCTCGCCGCGAGGTGGTCGGCAAGATCGTCCTGACGACCTGACGGCGCGCTGTGGACGTAGTGGTGTAGGCGATGCCGGCTGGCCGCGAGAACACCTAGCGATAGAGATCGAGGCGCATCGCCGGCCCGTCAGTCGCAACGGGCACCAGGATGCTGCGCGCAAAGTCGATCCGCAGCGGCGCCGTCGCCGTCAGGTTGTCGATGCGTTACCCATGGCCGTCAGGACTTCACGCGCGACGTGGCCCATTTCCTTCTTGCTGCGCTGAAGCAATGCGATTTCGGATGGTGTCAACATCCGGGGCACGAGCGAGGTACCGAGCTTCCGATTGAGTAAGGCAGTCGAAGGCGTGACCGAACCGTTCCCGCCACCACTCCTCGAAGTTCCGGCCGTGCTTCTGTCTGAGCTCATGCAGTTGCTCCCGGGATGGACTCAACCTGGCCGAGTACGTCTTGCCGGCCAGGACGACGGCGCCGATGACCGTGCAGCCCTGCTGCTCCACCCAGCCGCGCAGGTTCGCCAGAGTGCCTCCCTGACCGATGAAGTCGTCAATCATCACGTAATGGCGTCCCTTGGCCACTTCCCCCGTGAAGGCGGCTTGACGGGCGAGGCGTGCGTAGCCATCCGCACCCGTGTGGGACACCACGTTCGTCTGTACAACTGTATCCTCGCATTCCAGTCCAAGCCGATCGCTCAGCAGTCTTGCCAGCGCAATCGGAATCGCGTTGACTCCCTCACGCTCGTAGGCGTGGGCGCTGACCAACGCCGGTGCGGGAGCCGCGACCGCCGCGTCGAGCAGCCTGCGCACGGCGATCATGCCCGTTTCGTCGACCAGTGCATCGACCAGCCTCGTGGCGGCGGCCGGATCGCCCGACTTCGCAGCAAGGTACTCCGGATGCTGCCTGGTGCGGCGCTCGGCGGCCAGCACGATGGTGTCTGGAAAGTCGCCCCAAGCCATCCGCGACGGCTGCGGCATCGCCTCTGAGCTCCCGCGGTGCGCTCGATTCGAACGCCCAGACCGAGATTCGGCTTGTAGCGTCCGCAGCCCTACCGTGCCCTCGGCTCCGGAAGGGCGAAGACGTACAGCGTGTTCGTCGCCCCCGGCACCCGCCCGCCGCCGACGGGCACCGCCAGGTACTGCCGGCCGTCGACCGCGTAGGTGATGGGGAAGCCCTGCGGCGGCGACGGGAAGCGGGTGCTGAACAGCACGTCACCGGTGTCGGCGTCCATGATGTAGAAGTACCGGTCGCCGTCGGCGGTCATCACGAGGCCGCCGGCGGTGGTGAGGGCGGCGGCCAACGAGCGCAGGCGGGTCGAGTGGCGCCAGCGGACCTCGCCGGTGGCGATATCCATGGCCACGAGGTGGCCGTCGTGGTCGGGGCTCTTCGGGTGGGGGAGCCGCCCCGCCGACTGCCAGCCCGTCCACCGCGGGTTGCCGTAGTAGTAGAGGTCGCCGGTCGGGTGCGGCTCGCGCGCCACCTCGCTGAAGGTGCCGCGGACGCAGGTCGGGTGGATGGGGATGTAGAGCATCCCGGTGCCGGGGTGGTAGGCCGACGCGCGCCAGTTGCGGATGCCCTGGAAGTCGGGGCAGAACTCGAGCTCCTGGCCCGGCTCGGGGATGGTGCCGGGCCGGTAGGTGGCCCGCCCCGTCTCGGGGTCGACGTCGACCAGGGTCTGATAGCCGAGGTCGTGGGCGGCCACGAACGCGCCGGTGGCCCGGTCGAGCTCCCACAGAATGCCCAGCTTGCCCATCTTGAACAGCGACTGCCGCCCGCGGTGGTCGATGAGGACGCTCTCGAACACGTCGTCGAGGTCGTGGGTCTCGCCCGGCACGAACTGGTAGTACCACTCGAGGCGCCCGGTCGCGGGGTCGAGGGCCAGCGCGCTGTTCGTGTAGAGGGCGTCGCCCTCGGTGCCGCGCGAGAGCCGCGCCCACGGCTTGGCCTGCGAGGTCGACCAGTAGGTGAGGCCGGTGGCGGGGTCGTAGCTGCCGGGGATCCACGCGTCGCCGCCGGCCCGGACCGTCGCCGGCAGGTCGCCCCAGGTGTCGCCGCCGGGGTCGCCGGGCTGGGCGACGGTCGACGTCCGCCACAGCTCGGCCCCCGTCTGCGCGTCGTGGGCCGAGATGAAGCAGGTGCCGTCCTTGTAGCGCTCGCAGCCGGTCATGCCCGCGATGATGCGGCCGTCGACCACGATGGGCCCGCTCGTGTAGCGATAGCCGAGGCGGGTGTCGGCAACGGTGTGGTCCCAGACCACCTCGCCGCTCCGGGCGTCGAGGGCGACGATGTGGGCGTCGTTCGTGTTCACGTAGATCTTGTCGTCGTAGATGGCGATCGACCGCGTGCGAGCCCGGAACGAGTCGTCCGGGGACCCCTCGAACGACTTGCGGTACTCCCAGACGGGGTCCCCGGTGACGGCGTCGAGCGCCTGCACCACGTTGAGGGGGCTCGGGAGGTACATGACGCCGTCGTACACCAGCGGCGTCGCCTGGGCGATGCCGGGCGCCATCGTCCACGACCAGACCAGCCCGAGCTGGTGCACGTTGTCCCGGTCGATCTGGTCGAGGGGACTGTAGCCCCAGCCGTCGAGGGTGCGCCGCCAGTGCAGCCAGTCGGCGGGGTCGGGGTCGGCGAGCATGGCGTCGGTGACCGGCTCGAAGTCCCGGTCCTGGGCCGCCGCGGGTGCGGCTCCGGCCAAGAGGCCTGCGACCGCCGCCGCTGCTGTCGTCGTCAGTATCCGGATCCATGCCCGCGTCGTGGTCCGCGGCGTTCCTGAATTCATGCTCGGCTCCCTCTCGTTCCCGGCGTCCTGATCCCGAACGCGGTCCGTTCAGGTGGAGTGGCTTGTACGATTGTCGCACTTCCCGGCATTGCGGGGGCGGTGCGACCTGCAGCGCCTGAAACGACAACGTCGCGGCGCGCCGCATGGCCGCGATCCGCCCGCGGCGGTGTGACGGTCCTGGCAGCGCCCGAAACGCCCGAATCCGGACTCACTCGACAGGCTTCACACCACCTCGTCGACCGAGTCCGTAGCCGACCCGGAAGACGTCCGGGATGTTCACCCGGCCGTCACGCATGTGCATGAAGACTCGCAACGTCTCGAGGTCTTCGCGAACACCTTCTTCCAACCTGTCGATATGGCGAGGCGGGAGCTTCACCTCGTTCTGTTCGGTCTCCTCGGCAAGACGGTGGAGGACGCCCTTGCGCTTCCAGCGTTGCGCGATCTCGTCGAACTCGCAGGGCACGACCATGCCCCTGAGGGGACTCAAGACCCGGTGCACCCAGGGATAGTCCTCCTGGAGCTCACTGACGCGTATCTTCGACGCCGCCTGGACGCCGCGCTTGATGCTGTCGTAGTGCAGCGCGTGTCGGTGCTCCGAATGGCGGTCGGTCGTCTCGTCGGCGGCCGTTCGAAGGGCGGCGAGAAACGACCGTGGGCTCACTCTGCCATCGGTGTCAGCCAGGTGGTTCGGAATCCAGGTGTACGGGAAGCCGCGGCGGTGGTCGGTTCCCATCCATTGGCCGGCAAGGGCGTGGAACTTCTCGCGTTGGTACTCTTCCCTGAAGATCGACGATCGCGGCACCGAGAAGACCGGTCTTCCGGCAACGGTCATGGCGGGCCAGTCACCGGCCTGGAAGAACGTCCGGAATTCGGCGCCGAACCTCCCATTGGCCAGACAATGCCACAACAGGCCGTACAGCTCGTGCCGAGGCCAGCTCAATTCGACGGCCGAGGAGAGGACTTTCGAAGCATCCGGAAAATCGCCGATTCTGCTCTCGTCGATCTGATCCGACCGCAGGAACACCTTGACCCGCAGGCGCCGGTACGAACGCAGCTCCATCGCAGTCTGCAGCAGGCCGCGGATCGTCCGGTACATCTCCTTCCAATCGTCGGCGCATCGGTCCAGGGCGTCGCACAGGATCAGCAGGTAGACGCCCTTCCGATCGAGCTCGGCGTCGCGCTCCTGGAACAGGCGCTCGGTCGCTTCGGCGTTGGCGGCGACGTATCGTGTGCGGGCTCGCCAAGTATCGTGTTGCCTGATCGGATGGTCTCCCGGTGCGAGCTGCCAGGCATGCACGGCTCGCCAGATCGTTCTGGGTTCGAAGCCACCGGCGATCAGGCTGTGCAGCACGTCCTTGTTGGGGTACTCGTCGAGCAGCGGTCTGACCCCGAACCCCGTTCGCACCTCGGTGTTCTCTCCCAGCGCGGAACGCTGGCCCCCCACGAGTTGGCGTACGACACCTTCCTGCAGGGCGCTCCACCAGAAGGTCTTGCCGGCGCCGCGCATTCCCGTCACCAGCAGGGTGTTCGGGTCCATCGCCCTGACGTGGGAGCGCGGCAGGTACACGTGCTCGGGTGATGGCGTTTCGCCGTGGCTCGTGCCCGCCGGCAGGTCGCCGATCGCCTGACGCGCCTGATCGACGTCAATCGCGGTCACGGCTGCTTTTCTCCGCCCGGTTGGCGGCAATCAGTCCATCGAATCGGGCGAAGAACTGCGCGTAGGCCTGGCCTGCGGGCGTACGTTCCGGATCGCGTAGCGACGCGCCGGCCGCGAGGCCGCGCGTCCAGTGAATCACCATCGGAGCGTGAGGCGCGTCCTCTTCGAGGGCATCGAAGGAGAATGCGTCGCCCGCCTCGTCGGAGGGCGCGACATCGTCATACAGATGTTCACGGAACAGGTCCCACGCCCGTTCCTGGAACTGCCGCAGGTATCGCTCGGTGTCGAGCTCGGGTGTCAGCGCGGAGACGATTGACAGGCGCTCCCGAATTGCCCTCGCCAGGGCATGAGTCTGCCAGTGGCGAAACAGAATGCGGTAGTCTGTCCAATGGCTGTCCGAGTCCACGGCGAAGAGCAGGACCTGCGCGTCGAGGTCGGTCACGGTCGTCGCGGCGATGTCGTGCAGGCCGCTACGGCTCTCCAGCAGGACGATGGACGGGTCGCACCTCTCTTCCAGTTGAGACAACAGCCGCTCGAGGCGTTGGGCCCACGGATCGCCCGTGTCCATGTGAACCCGTCCCAGCTTCGCCAGATACTCGCCTGGCTCGCGTCCATGCGTCGGAGCCACGTGCACGTCGCCCTCGAGATCGTGCGCCCATGAGGGCACCGCGGTCATTCTCTCGACCAGTGAACTGCCCTGATCGACGAGATCCTCCACGAACCAGTCGGCGATGCCGAATTCCGGTTGGCTTCCCGAATCGAGCATCACCGATGACAGTCCCGGCGATTCCAGGTCCAGGTCGACGACGAGAACCCGCTCTCCGTTGCGGGCGAGTCGCCAGGCGAGCATGACGGCGCTGGTGCTCCGGCCCACGCCGCCCTTCACCGAGAACAGCGTGTAGCGGTCCGCGTCCGTCTTCCGGTACGCACCGCCGACCGACCACCAGTCGCGGCCCGTCACGAGGCGGTCGACCCAGAACACACCGGGCAGGAGCTCACGTGCTGCATCATCCAGCGACTGCAGCATGGCGGAATCCAGGAACACGATGGTGTCGTCAGCGGGGTAGCCGTGGGCGCCGAGGGCTTCGTGCATGCGCCGGGCGAGGTCCTGCAGCACTTGGGCGCGAGACTCGTCGGTCTCCATGGAGTCCGACACGCAGATTCGCACCCTCCCGAGCAGATCGCGTACGACGTAGAGACGGTCGAGGGTCGCCAGAGAGGGGCAGGACGCGAGGACGTCCGCGACGCGATCCCTGATGCGGTCGAACAGAACCAACCCTTGGGTCATAGCAGACCATCCTGCCTGGCTTGTTGGACCATCCTGCAGATCTTCCGGGCTGCTTCACGGTGCGGCTCGATGTCGGTCCTCGGGAAATGACGGCCGTGCGCGTAGCGATTGTGATGCGACCAGTCGTCGAACGGCTTGCCGACCGGAAGCAGTTGCACATAGCGTGCTCCATTGCGACCATTGGCGAAGCTGACGAAGGTCGACCAGAGGAGCTGGATGTGTCTCTGGTGTTGCCTTGATGTTGGCTTTCCGGTGGCGTCGACGGGCATTCCCTGCGCGTGCATCACTGCTTTCAGGCCGCATTCGGCACTGAATCCGTAAAGCTGATCGGCGTTCGGCCAGCATGCATGGCGGTACAGGAGTTCGGCGTCGTGCCAATGTCGGCGATGGGAGTCGCCAAAATCGGATTGGTGGATCATTGCGGCGACTCACGACGCGTTTCAACCGCGCGTGTGGTGGTGGCCGTAGTCGTCACGTGTCGTCGCCGGCCGATGGCGGGCCCTGCCCGTCCGCGCGCTCCCGCAGCGACGGTCCATTCCCGTGCCTCAGCCACCGCTCGTAGTCGATCTTCCGCCTCGCGGGGTGGATGCCCCCCGTACTGTCGATGCACTCGGGGGTCAGATGGCACTCGTTGCGATCGAGGTTGTGGCTCTCCGCGACGTCGTAGAGCCAGTCCGCGACGTCACGGCACGGGAAGTAGGCATCGACGCTGCCATCGGGTTCCAGGGTGCGCGGCAGCGGAGCGTCTCCGGGATCCCGTCCGAACAGCTCGACGGCCTGGTCGGACGCGTCCATGAGCTGGGCCGGCGGGTCGGCGTGGCGGGCGAGCTCGTCGCTCGTCCTGAGCCCTATGCCGGTCACCGTGAGCGGGTTCGGCCCGGGGTTGGTGACGGTGACGCGGAGGAACTCCAGGCCGGATGGGCGGTGGCTGCGCCAGCTCCAGCGCACCGCCGGCGGCGCGGCGGGAGCGGCTGGGCGCTCTCGAGCCTCGGGCGTGTCATCGAGGGGCGGCCGGGTCTCGGGGCCGTCCGTCGGCGGCGCGGCGGGAACGGCGGTGCCCTCTCGAGCCTCGGGCGCGTCATCGGGGGGCGGCCGGGTCTCCGGGCGCACCGGCGGTGGCGCGGCGGGAACGGCCGTGCCCTCTCGAGCTTCGGGCGTCTCATCGAGAGGCGGCCGGGCCTCGGGGTGATCGGGATCCGCGAGGCATCGGTTCCAGAACCACACGGCCGCGGTGGTCAACAGGGCCGCCGTCAGCACGGCAACTATGTGCGCCAACTATGTTCCCCTTGTTCCACGCCCGACTCTCGGCGACTCCGCCCGGTCGTGTCGGACTCCGGGCGGTTCCGGAAGTCGGCTGCGCGGTTCGACGGCCGGCGTCTGACCGGACCGACCACGGAAGCACGTCCCCGATGGCGATCGTAGCCGCAGGACGGGCCTACGTACGGACTCCGGTCGGCATGGAGGTCCGCCGCGCCCGGTCGTCCGGGCCAAGGCGCCGACCGGCGAGCCATTGGCAGGCGGGCTGGTCCGGCGCCGGCTTCCCGCCCGGGCCCTCGCGAACGTAGCCCGCCCGCTCTCCATTGCCCGGTCCCGCACCGGTTCCGTTGGCCGCCGCCGGCACGCCGTCACGACCAGGTCAGCGTGCCGGTGCTCTGGCCGAACGAGTCCGTCTCGACCCCCATCTTCTGCAGCAGGGTCACGTAGAGGTTGCACAGCGGCGCGTTGTGCTCGCCCTCGTGCGCCACGTGCTTGCCGTGCGCGAAGTCGCCGCCGGCGACGAGAATCGGCAGGTCGACCGGGGTGTGGGCGTTGGCGTTGCCGAGGTTGCTGCCGAACAGGACCGAGGTGTGGTCGAGCAGAGACCCGTCCGCGTCGCCGCGCCCCGCGAGGTCGTCGAGGAGGCCGCGGAAGGCCTGGACGATCTCGGTCTCGACCTTCTTGAGCTGCCCGATCTTGGCCTCGTCCTGCCCGTGGTGCGACAGGCTGTGCTGGTCGCCGCTCACGCCCTGGACCTGGGGCACGACCCCGTGGTCGTGGATCATCAGGCTGACGACGCGCGACGAGTCCGTCTCGAGGATGAGCGGGATCATGCGCAGCATGAGGCCGATGCGGCCGATGAGATCGGCGGGGTTCGGGATGTCGGTGGGCGGCTCGGCGTCGACGACCGGCTTCGGCCGGTCGAGCCACGCCTGCACCTCGGTGAGCTCCTGCTCGGCCGCCCGCACCGCGTCGAAGTAGGCGTCGAGCTTGCGGCCGTCGGCGGCGCTGACCCGCCCCCGCAGGGCCGTCGTCTGCGACTTCAGGCGGTCGAGGATGCTGCCGCCGTCGTTCAGGCGTTGCGCCTCGCGCGCGACCTCGTCGGGCGTGCCCTGCAGGAAGAGCTTGCCGAACAGGGCCGCCGGGCTCGTCTCGGCCGGCACCATCGCCCCGCTCGAGGTGAACGACTGGCTCTGCGCCGACAGGGTGCCCAGGACCACGGACGGGAACCGGGTCACGTAGCCGAGATGGTTGGCGGCGACCTGGTCGAGGGAGATGGTGTTGCGGAACCCGTCGAGCCCGGGTCGCCGCGCCGCCGTCAGCCACGTGATCTCCGAGTTGTGGGGCTGGCGGCCGCTCTGCTCCTCGTGCGAGAAGCCCGAGAACACCGTGTAGCGCGAGCGGTGGTCGTCGAGCAGCGACAGGTACTCGGACGCCTCGTAGCCGGCGCCGGCCGTCTTCGGGAACCACGACGACGAGTAGAGCCCGAGGGTGCTGCAGACGGTCACGAGCCGCTTCGGGCTCGCCGCCGCCGCGGCGCGGGCCAGCGGCGGGGCCATCGACTCGAGCAGGGGCAGGGCCATGGCCACGCCGGAGGCGCGCAGGAACGTGCGGCGGTCGAGGGGGCGGGGCAGCGTCATGGCTATCGGCTCCTGAAGAGATCGCTCTGCACGACCTCGTGAATCATGCTTCTGACGGGGAATCCGCGGCCGCCGAGCCGGGACACGACGGTCTCCACCGCGTCGCGGTCCGCGAACTCGATCTCGGCCCCGGTCGAGTAGACCAGGAGCTGCGAGGCGAGGTGGCGGGCCACCTGCTCGACGTCGTTCCGCAGCATCAGGTCCTTGTAGTCGGCGATGCCCGCGAAGGCGTCGCCGCCCGGCGTTATCCCGCTGGCGTCGACGGGCGGGCCGTCGCTGAACGGCAGGTCCACCGTGAAGCCGCCGTAGTCCATCTGGCCGCCCGACGCCCGGTAGTTCGTCCGGAAGCCGCCGATCGGGTCGAACGACTCGAGGGCGAAGCCCGGCGGGTCGATGACGCGGTGGCAGCTCGCGCAGACGGGGTTCTCGCGGTGCGCGGTCAACTGCTCGCGGATCGTCGTCGTGCCCCGGGTGTCGGGCTCGAGCCCCTCGATGCCGGGCGGGGGCGGGGCCGGGGGCTGCCCGAGCAGGTTCGCGAGCACGAAGTTGCCGCGGGGCACCGGCGACGTCGTGGTGCCGTTCGCGGTCACCTTGAGGACGCTGGCGTGGGTCATCAGCCCGCCGCGGGGGCTGTCGTCGGGCAGGGCCACCCGGCGCATCTGCTGGCCGGCCACGCCCGACAGGCCGTAGTGCTCGGCGAGGCGGCGGTTCACGAACGTGAAGTCGGCCGCGATCAGGTGGTCGACCCCGTGGTTCTCGGCGACCAGCTCGCCCAGGAAAAGCTCGGTCTCGCGGGCCACCGCCTGCCCCAGCCGGTCGTCCCACTCGGGGTAGAGCCCGGCGTCGGGGGTGGTCGCCCGCAGCTCGTAGAGGCGGAACGCCTGCCCCGCGAAGTCGTCGACGAAGCGGTCGGCCCTGGCGTCGTCGAGCATCCGGTCGACGTGCCCGGCGAGGACCGCGGGGTCCGTCAGCCGGCCCGCCCGCGCCGCGTCGAAGAGCCGCTCGTCGGGCATGCTGCGCCACAGGAAGTAGGACAGCCTCGATGCCAGCGCGAAGTCGTCGAGGGCGCCCGCGTCGCCCAGTTGGTAGAGGAACGCCGGGGCGCTGAGAATCGCCCGCAGGGGCACGCGGACCGCCTCGAGGAACGGCCGCCCCTCGGCGAGCAGGGGCTCGGCGAGGCTGGCGTAGGCCTCGAGCTCGCCCGCCTCCAGGGGCCGGCGGAAGGCGCGCGGCGCGAAGCTCGCCACGACGTCGAGGACGTGCTCGTAAGGCGCCTTGGTGAGGACGATCTCGCCCCACTCGTCGAACTCGACCCCGGCCAGCAGCTCGCGGGTGCTCGCCGGCGGCCATGCGTCGCCGTCGAGGATCGGCCCGTCGAAGCTCAGCGACCGGAACGCGATGCCCTCGCCCGGGTAGTCCTTCATGCCGCCGTAGCCCTGGGAGGGATCGCCGGGCTGCAGGAGGGGCGCACCCTCCGGCGGCCCGTCGAGGTCGGCCACCGAGAGCCCGATCAGATCCCCGGGACGCATGTACGGCGTCAGCTCCACCGTCCGGGGACCCGTCAGGTCGAACGTGCCGATCAGCTCGTCGAGCGACGCCGCCACCCCCGCCATCTTCCCGCGGTACACCATGACCGTCACCGGCGTCTCCGCCTGGTAGGGATAGGCGTCGACGGTGACGCGGTAGCGGCCCGGTGCCGCCGTCAGGTAACCCTCGGTGGCGCTGTGGAACGTGTAGGTCGAGCCGAAGTCGAAGAACGCCGCGAACGCGTCGTCGAGCTTCTTGACGATGCCGAGCCCGAGGGCCCGGGCGTTCTCGATGACCGGCAGGTACTGCGAGTTGACGTACTCGATCTCGTGACGGACCGGCTCGGGGCGGGGGCCGGTCCGGATGGCCGCGTCCAGCGCCCGGTCGGCCGCCTCGAGGTACGACCGCACGTGCAGCGGCGACATGCTCTGGTTCGCGGCCACGGTGTCGAACCCGCCGGAGTCGGCCTCGGCCGGCAGGGTCTGGGACAGGTCGAGGCCCACCGCCTCGTCGACCCCCAGCAGGTCCTGGATGGTGTAGGCGTACTCGAGGCGCGTGAGCCGCCGCAGCGGGGTGCGGGGGCCGTTCCGGGCCGCGAGGTTGGCGTCGACGAGGGCCCGCTTCAGCGATCCGAGGGCGGTCTCGACCACCGCCGCGTCGGGGCGCCGGACGCCGGCGGGGGGCATCTCGCCGTTCGCGACCCGGTCGTGGATGCGCTCCCACGCGCGGAAGGTGGCGCGGTCGCCCAGGTCGTGGCCCAGGCCGGAGATGTCGAGCGGGGTCGCGGTCCGCGGGCCGTGGCACGTCTGGCACGACGTCTCGACGAGCGGGGCCACGTCGGCCTCGAACGACTGCGCGGCGGCGCCGCCGGACACGGCCCCCGCCAGCAACGCCGCGAGGCAGACTGTATGCGTTCGGTTCATTCCATCATCCTGTCTTGATGACGATTCGGAGCTTCGTCGCCACCGGAACTCCGACGCCAAACGGCAATTGTAACGGAAACCCGCGGTCGGCGTCGCGAGTTTCGAGGGCGGTTCAGAACGCGAGCCCCATGACGTACATCGCGATGCCGGTGACCGAGGAGAGGCACAGGCCCACGAATGCGAGCTTGCCCCGGAGCCGGTGGCGGCGGCCGAAAGGCCAGGTGCCCGCCCCCGCTGTCACCACAGTATCGGCGCGGGATAACGGGCGATTTCCGCATCGGGCGTCACGATCGTCATCCCGTGCAGGATTGCCTGCGACACCAGCCCCCGATCGAACGGATCGGCATGATGAGGGGGCAGGAGCGCGTCGTGGGCCGCGCAGCCCTCGTCGAAGGCCAGCGGTTGAAGCTGCAGCCACTCGCGACGGCTGACCACGTAGCGCCCGGGCGGTTCCGGCAGCGGCAGCCGGCCGAGCCGATACTTGATCGCGATCTCCCACGCCGAGAGCGAGCTGAGGAATACGGCGTTCTCCGGGGCCCGACCGGCCGCGCGCGCGGCCGGCGACAGCTCGGGGTCGTCGGTCGCCAGCCAGAGGAACGTGCAGGTGTCGACGAGGAGCTTCACGAAGGTCCGCCCTGCGCCCCGAACGCGCGCAGCATCTCGTCGGGAAGAGGCTCGAAGAAGCTGTCGGGTATCTTCATGCCGCGATCGATGCCGACGGGCCGCTCCCCGGCCGGCAGCCCGGGCAGGGCCCGGATCTCGGCGATCGGCACGTTGCGCCGGCACAGCACGACCGTCTCGCCCCGTTGGACGCTCTCCAGAACAGACGAGAGACGAGCCTTCGCCTCGGCGATATTGACCCTGATCATGGTGGAATAGTAGATCCTTTACCTGACCATGTTCAAGTACCGACCAGCCCTAGTGAGGCCGATGCGGGCCGGCGCCGGCTTCGCCGGGCATGCAGCCGAGCGATCATCTGCATCGCCGAGGGGTTGCGCTCGGTTACACTGTCTGGCCATTGGACGCCGGTGGATGTGACGGCGCAACCGTCGTGATCCGCGTCGACATCTTGCGGGTGGAAGGGGAGACGGAGCGGGTTGTCGGCCCGCGGCCGTGAGGAGACGGCTCCATGACCGAGATCATCTTTGAAGTCACCGAGGACGACGTGGACGGCGGGTATTCGGCGAGCGCCCTCGGGTACGGCATTCACACCGAGGGCGACTCGCTCGAGGAGATCCGCACCAACGTCAAGGAGGCCGTCGACTGCTACTTCGACGACGACATGCCGCGACCGAAGTTGATCCGGCTGCACTTCGTGCGCGACGAGGTTCTCGTGGCGTGAAGTTGCCCCGCAACGTCAGCGGCGCTACGCTGCGAGCGTCGCTTCGACGCTTGGGCTACGACACCGTGCGACAGCGAGGCTCCCACGTGCGGATCACAACGCGCGTCAACGGTGAACATCATGAGGTGATCCCGCTGCACACTCCGATCAGGACGAAGACGCTGTCGAGCATCCTGAAGAGCGTCGCTCGACATCACGAGATGACCGTCGAGGAGCTCCTCCGTGAACTCGACCTCTGAACTCGAACATTCGGCCGCTTCGAGTACCCCGCCATCTTGGGGCTTCCTGCGAGACGGCGCCGGCATTCTACCGGCGAGCAACCTGGCCGATCCGTTGCGCGGATCGAACCTCGGACCCACCGATCTCCTCGTTCGAGAGGCGGTCCAGAACAGCTTGGACGAGCGCCGCGTCGACAGCGACGGCCCGGTTCGGATTCGTTTCGAACGGCGCGTTCTCACCGGATCCGACAAGCAGCGTCTCGTCGATGCGCTCGATCTACCGGTCCTGGCCGACAGGCAGCGGCATTTCCGGGCAGCGCACAACTGGTTCGGGAACGCAGACGCGGTCCTCGGAGGAATCGCGGACCCCGGCGTCTCTCTCCCGGTCCTGGCCGTCTCCGATTTCAACACCAGCGGACTCGGTGGACACTGGAATAGGCGGCGGTCCAGACGGGACCGGTTCTTCAACCTGGTGCTCTCCATCGGCGGCAGTCTCAAGTGGGAAGACGAAGAGGAAGAAGATGCCGACGCAGTGCGTACGCTCGGGTCGTACGGCTATGGCAAGATGGTCTTCGCGTTGAACTCGGAGATTCGTGTCGTCGTCTACCATTCCACGTTCCCATCCGACCCGCACACGGAAGGGACTCGTTGTCGCGCGATGGCGACGGCGTTCCTGCCCCAGCACACCATCGAGAACGCGGACTACGCAGGGCAGGCGTACTACGGAGTCGACAGTCCCGAGCCCGCGAACCCGCGGAAGCCTCTGGTGAACCGCGACGCCCACGCTTGGGCCCGCCGCCTCGGTCTGCCGAGACGTTCGGCATCGGAGCCGGGAACGACGGTGATGGTGCCCGCCGCCGGGGCGACGATGCAGGAGATCATCGAGAGCTGCGATCGGTGGTGGTGGCCGCGGATGCAACACCGCGATCGCAATCGGCAGGTGGAGTTCGAGTTCGTCGAGGATGGTGAGGTCCTGGCGGGCGGCAGACCGCGTTCCCGACCTGAACTGAGCCCCTTCATCGACTGGGCAAGCTGCTGAAGGCACGTACGTTCGGCGACGGGTACGACGTCAAGGACGTGAAGGTGCAGCCGCTCGGCGGCGTTCGCAGAGCCGGACGACTGGTGCTGAAGGCCGTCGATGCACCTCGGGGCAGCGCGCAAGGACAACAAGGACAGGACCTGACGAACTGCGTTGCGCTGGTTCGCGACGGACTCGTCATCCGGTACGCGCGCGAGTTCGCGCATGAGGATCGCCCGCCCGTGGTGGGGGTTTTCGAGCCCGATCGGGACGCCGACAGCATGCAGGCGTTCGTCTTTTCGGAACCACCGGCCCATGACGATTGGGTCGAGAACGGGGACCGTCTGCGCGGCAAGTACGCCTGGGGCAAGGACTTCATCCGACTCACGAAGGGGAAGATCCGGAGCCTGACGCGGGACTTCCAAACGCGACAGGAGCAGGCGCCCCCCGTCCAGAGGACCGACGCAGCCGAGTTCTTGCGCAGGGCGTTGCGAGACCTGTTCGTGTTCCCCGGGAAGGGCTCGAAGCAGAAGCCCTCCCCTCGCGCCCGCGCGTTCACGGTCGAGATCCGAGACGCCGAACGACGCCGGAACGGGAAGTCGTTGGAGGACGTCGTCAGGTTCCGCATCGGATTGTCCGAGCACGTCCCGAACGACGAGGTTCCCGTGGACTTGGTGTTGGCCCTCACCGTTCTGGCGGACGACGTCGAAAAACCGATCGACGCCTTGCCGCCGGCGGTCACGGTGCAAGAGCAGATCCTCCGGGGATCCGAGAAGCGAACCGTCGTGCCCCTGCTGCTGACGCGGACCGAGCCGATTCATGGGGAGGCCCGTGTGAGCGTACATGCCGCGTGGAAGACCCGGTGGGACGTTTCCGTCGAACGGAGATCGACGTGATGGCACCGTCGACAATCGCCTGGAAGGCCGTCGAGCACCGCGTGACTCCGCCGTTCCCGACTTGCGACCGCAGCCTGGAGAACGTCAAGTTCCGTCTCGACCCGAACGAAGAACCGACGTCGGATGAGGAGCGGCGCATCGATAGCGCACAGGATTGGGACGGATTGACCCCGGAGCTGTTCATGGAGGCGGATGCGGCGGCGTTGTCGGACGATACCGGCGTACCCGCCGACGACATCGTAGTCTCCGTGATCTGCCGGGATCGAAACCTGTGCAGGTTCGAGAGAGCGGCTACCTGGCCGCTAACGGAACTGCCGGAGGACGGCTGGCGGTTGAGTCCAGTCCTCGCCCGATTCTCCCGCTCCATGCGATTCGACGTAGTCATCGTCGCGACCTTGCGCCGGAACGGTCAGTGTCCGTCGATACCGCCGGAGGCTTCACTCGCGACGAAGTGCTTCAAGATACGTGCTCATGGCCAGGGACTGGACGTTCCGATCAAGTTCGTCGAACCGGCCCAACTCGTGAAGCAAGGACTCGATCGCGGGTCCGTCGCCTTCGTTCGCTGGAGGGGCGAGGACGTGACCCGCCCACCTCGCGAACTTCTGGAAGTCTGGCTCAACAAGGAACTCGAGGACAAGTTCCGGGCTTTGAACTCTAAGCGCGCCGGCACGGCAGCGACGCATATCGCGTCGAGCGTCGCGGCGCAGGTCTACGCCGAGGTGATCGCGCAGGTCTTGCTCGCCGATGAGGAGGCCGGGGAACCCGACAGCCTGATTCAGGTGGTGGGCGAGCTCATCGAGAAGGAGCTCGGGATCGGTCTCGATGACGCGAGACGACAGTACGACGCTCCGGGAGGAAGGGCGCGCCTCGTGCCGTGGTCCTGGAAACTGTCAGGCGCCGACGAGGCATTCGCGTCGATGACCCTGTAGTGAAGGATGAAGGAGGCGGCGCATTGTCATACCCGAGTCTGGGGATCGAGGTGGCCAGAGCGGCGCACAAGGCGCGCGTGGAGGGGACGCCGGCACCCCGCGACGCGGAAGCGACGTTGTACAAGTCGGGCGCCGACTTCAACCCATCGAGAGGGATCGACTGTCTGAATCAGTGCTGTGACCTTGCGCTCGAGGCGAGGGACGCCCATTGGTCAGCGGCGGAGTTCGACGGTCAATGTGCCCCGCTCGTGCATCGCACGCTGGCTCTGCCGCCGATCGTGGCTGGAGATGCGGATTTCTGGCGGTGGCTGACCTTCTCGCAGGGAGGTTATGGTGCTGGTTTGGTCGACGTACGCTACAGTGGCCATCGTGGCAAACCGTCCTGGTCAGGTACCGACAATCCGGCCAGGCCTGTCTACTACGGGCTTGAGGACCTCAAGAAGGGAATGTTCGCAAAGCTGTGGATCTGCGCGAACGTGATGTACGTGGAAGGCGCCAGCGACCCGTACGACGGGATCGACTACCCGGATGTCGACCTCTGGGATTCACACGTGATCGATGTCAACTTCGGAAGTTCGGCGGCGATGGCTCGCGCCTTCGTCAAGGTCGTGCGCGACATGAGGCTAACCCGCGGCGACGCGGGCGATCCTGAGGCACCAGCCGGCTTCAGGGACTTGGCCAAGGAGATTCGACGACGCCAAGCGACTATCGTGTTCGAGATGTTCGACGACGGAACCGCGCGACGGTGGGTGGAGGAGCTGTGGAAGGAGCGGAAGTCCTGGTGCGGGAAGGGCTGATCGAACGGCCGAACAGTGGTATGCGGGAGGGAGTCGAGAACGCCCCGACCATGGCTCTGGATTTCGCTCTCGACGACGGACGGATCGTCCGTGAGGCGGTCTCGGGCCGTTTCACGTCATCGTCCTGGATGCCCTATCGCGCCTCGGAACGGAGCCCCGCGGTGAACGGGGGAGCGCCGTGCCGCGCTCAGCTGGCGAAGTGCTGGAACCTCGGCCAGATGGAGGGCGGGCGGGCGCGACTCTACCGCGGCCCGGGACGGACCAGCATCGATATCGTCGATTTCTTCTGCGGTTGCGGCGGGTTGTCTCTCGGTATGAAGCAGGCAGCGGAGGCGGTCGGACTGCGACCGGTGTTTCTCTTCGCGGCGGACTCGTCCAGGGCGGCTCTCGACATCTACTGCCGCAATCTGCGCCCGCTCCGTAGCGCTCGCCAAAACGTGGAGCACCTCGTGGACTATCGGCTGCAGACCCGTGGAGATCGGTCGCTGCCGGACCTGCGGTCCGTCGAGCTGAGCAGCGAGCTGACGGCTGTCGCCGGGCGTGTCGACGTGTTTCTCGCAGGACCGCCTTGCGAGGGCAACTCCAACCTGAACAACCGTACCCGGCGTGTCGATGACCGGAACGAGCTCTACCTTGATGCTGTGGTCGCCGGCATTGCCGTCGGAGCGCGGGTGATCGTCGTCGAGAACGTGCCCGCCGTGAAGCGATCGAGGCAAGATGTCGTCGACCGAGCGTCGACACTATTGGCCGCAACTGGCTACCGGGTCGACGACAACGGGCTGACCTTGACTGCATCCGACTTCGGGACGCCGCAGGAACGGTGCCGACACTTCCTGATCGCCAGCAGGTCGGAACGGGCCGTCCGGACGTCCGATTTCGCGCGCTTGCGGATTCCGGCCCCGACGGTGGCCGAAGCGCTGGAGGGCGTGGTCGGTGCGGAGCGCCGGACGATTTTCGACGAGCCATCGCAGTTGTCCGACGAGAACCTCAAGCGCGTGCGGTTTCTCGTCGAACGCGAAGAGTACGACCTGCCGGATGACGAACGCCCCGACTGCCACCGATTGAAACGCCACAACTACGTGTCCGTATACGGCCGCATGCGGCCCGACAGAGTCGCGCCCACCATCACGACCGGGTTCCTCTCCCCGGGCAGGGGTCGGTTCACACACCCCTTCGAGGCGCGATCCCTGACGCCGCGCGAGGGCGCGCGGCTTCAGGGATTCGGCGCGGACTTCGAGTGGATGGATCAGTCGGACGCGTTGCACCGATGCGATTACGCCAGCATGATCGGGTCCGCGGTGCCGCCACAACTCGGCTTCGCGGTCGGTATGGCTGCCCTGTCGATACTGTGATGTCGCGGTTAACGCAGGAGGTCGAACACGTGGGGTCGGAGCCGCGGCGAGCAACGCAGTGGGCGTCGATGGAGGTGGAGGCGCTCGACCTCACGGTGCGCGCATACAATTGTCTCCGACAGGCCGGCATCACGTCAGTCGGTGAACTTGTCAAGAAGACGCCGAACGAGCTTCTCTCAATCCGCGCGATGGGCCGCACAACCGTGCGGGTCATCCAGGATGCGCTGGGGGCTCAGGGACTCCACCTGGGTATGCAGGACGTCGACCTTGGCGCATGTCAGGCGATCGATGGGTTCCTGGAAGCCATGGACCTCGTTCGGGGTGGCGGAATCACGTGCGTGGCCGATGTCGTCAGCAAGACCCCGCGGGAAGTAGCGGCGTTGCCCGGCGTGGATGGAGCGGCGGTACGGCACATTGAGGACGGTCTGGCAAAATGGGGACTGTCGCTCGATACGTGGTCGGCCCCAGAGCCCACGTCGGGGGAACGGTCGCTGCAGCACGGAGATTCGCAGTCCGTTAGAGATGAGTTGTTGCACGTCCTGAAGCACGTGTTGGCGGACCGCGAATCGAGTTGGTTTCGTTGTTTCGCGGCGTACCACGGGATTGAGGGGCGCGGGAAGCGGACGCTTCAGGACATCGGGGATCGCGGTCCAGAGTACGGCTTCGGAGCACCGGTCACGCGGGAGCGGGTGCGGCAAGTGTTGGCGAAAGCAGAAGAGGTGCTTCGTCGCCGTGCGATTCACATCGTTCTTGCGCAATGGGCCCGCGCGGTGGTCGCGGTGCAAGAACGCGTTCCAGCACGGGTCGGACAGGTCGTCGACGCGTTTGGCTATCGCTCTTGCGACGATCCTGGGGACGTCTACTCTATGCTCGGGCTGGTGGCCTCCATCTTCTCGTTGGAGTTCCCATTTGACCTGCAGACGATTCGCGGTATCGACGTCGTGACGGGCCGTACGGGGGCCTGTGTAGTGACGGTGGACGTCGTGCATCGGTTGACGAGAACCGAGAACGACTCCTACTTCGACACGGCGGCGACCGCGAAGGCCCTCGGCTGCGAAGAGGCGGTTCTGGAGAACGCGGTCGGCGGACCGTTCGGATGGGAATTCCTCGACGAGGCGCATCGGTACTTCTGGGCGCCACCTCGTTTGCCGCCACGCAATCACGCGGTTACGGGCAACGCGGTCCTGACCGGTCTGTGCAAGGTGTTCTCGGTGGCTCGGGAGGCGGCCATCGTGGATCTTGCGCAGGCCGTGGCCCGCCACCGCGGCGTACGGAAGGCGGTGCCCCGGGACGTGGTCGAGGGCATCGCGACGCGATCGGGGCTGTTCGACCTGGAGGAGGGCGTCCTGAAGAAGAAGGCGGGGCAGGCGTGGTTCTGTCTCGGAGAGCGCGATCTGGATCTTCTTCGAGTCTGCGTCGAGCACGGGCGGGTCGTGTCCAGTCGAACACTGCAATCGTCGCTCGTCCGGTGCGGGCTCAGCAGCGAGAACGCGGCCGCCACCATCGCATACAGCCCCCTGCTCGTGCACGCCAAGGCTGGCATGTTCCTTGATGAGGGCGTCTACAAGCTCGTCTGTTCCACGGGCGATGTCGTCATGGCCTTGGGTGAAAGCGGACGGGAGGGAAACCGACGGACAGGGGAACCGGGCCCTCACACGGAAGGCGCTGAGGCTGTGTTGCGAATCGCGGGAGGTATAACCGAAAGTTGTGGATCGCGGCGTGAGGCAGGTGGCGTATCCTTCCGTGTGAACAACCCAAAAACACCCTGGCTGAGGGGCCGGGGGGAAGGAGACACCACCCATGCTG
>JAJEFC010000117.1 GCA_022820675.1 Vicinamibacteria bacterium
AGCGTCCGGGCTCGGACCACATGGTGGACGTGCTCCGGGCTCTCGACATCGAGTACTGCGCGTCGAACTGCGGGTCGAGCTTCGAGGGGCTCCAGGAGTCGATCGTCAACCACGGCGGCAACCAGCGGCCCGAGTTTCTGACCTGCCTCCACGAAGAGTCGGCGGTGGGGATGGCCCACGGCTACGCCAAGGTCGCCGGCAAGCCGATGATGGCCCTGCTGCACGGCACCGTCGGCATCCAGCACGCCTCGATGGCGATCTACAACGCCTACTGCGACCGCGTGCCCATCTACCTCGTGGCGGGCCTCGACTACGACGGCCCGGTGGCGGCCCACAACGCGACCGACCTCGCGGCGCTCGTGCGGGAGTTCGTCAAGTGGGACGGCCAGCCCGGCTCGCTGGCGGAGTTCGGGCCGTCGGCGGTGCGGGCGTACCGCGTCGCCACGACGCCGCCGATGGCGCCGGTGCTGCTGGTGGTCGACGCGAAGCTGCAGAAGGACCCCGCGGACCGCGATCCCGGGCTCCCGGCCATCTCGCCGCCGCGGTTCCCGAGCGCCGACGCCGGATCGGTCCGCGAGATCGCGCGGATGCTGGTCGAGGCCGAGGACCCTCTCGTCACCGCCGGCCTCGCGGCGCGCACGCAGGAGGGCATCGACCTCCTCGTCGAGCTCGCCGAGCTGCTGCAGGCCCCCGTCGACGGCGGCGGCGCCCGCCTCAACTTCCCGTCCCGCCATCCCCTGGCCGGGGCCGGGACCGGCCGCCCCGACCTCGTCCTGAACCTGGAGCCGGCCGGCCGCGGGGGTCCGAGGGTACCGGCGGGTGTCCGCACGATCACCATCAGCTCGGCCGAGTTCCTCGTCAGCCGCAACTTCAGCGTCTACGAGGCCGGCTCGGGCACGGCGGACCTGCTGGTGGCGGCCGACGCGCAGGCCACCCTGCCGGCGCTGATCGAGGAGGTCCGGCGGCTGGTCACCGACGACCGGCGGCGGCTCTTCGATGAGCGCGGGGCCGCGATCGCCGCCGCCCATGGGGAGCGCCGGCGGCGGGACATCCTGAACGCCCGCCACGGCTGGGACGCCAGCCCCGTCAGCCTCGCCCGCATCGCGGCCGAGCTGTGGCCCCTGATCAAGGACGAGGACTGGTCCTTCTCGTCGCCCCAGGGGTTCATCGGGGGGTGGCCGGGCCGGCTGTGGGACATGAAGCGCACCTACCACGCCCTCGGGTCGCAGGGCGGGGGCGGCATCGGCTACGCCCTGCCCGCCTCGGTCGGCGCCGCCCTCGCCAACCGCGAGCACGGGCGCATCACCGTCAACATCAACGGCGACGGCGACCTGAACTACGCGCCGGGGGCGCTGTGGACGGCGGTGCACCACCGGATTCCGCTGCTCACCATCGTGCACAACAACCGGGCCTACCACCAGGAGGTCATGTACCTCCAGCAGCAGAGCGCGGCCCGCAACCGCGGCGTGGACCGCGCCGCCATCGGCACGACGATCACCGATCCGAACATCGACTACGCGAAGCTGGCGGAGGCGTACGGCATGCATGCCGAGGGCCCCATCGAGCACCCGGCCGACCTCGCCCCGGCCCTCCGGCGCGGCGTAGAGCGCGTCAAGGCGGGCGAGCCGGCCCTGATCGACGTGGTGAGCCAGCCGCGGTGAGGAGGTGGGAGATGACGACTGCAACGCCGTGTCGTTCGCGGGCCGCCGCCGCCCTCGTCGGGTTGCTGCTGGCCGCCGCCGCAGCCCCGTTCGGCTTCGGGGCTGGCGCAGCGGCGGCGCAGGACCCGGCGGCGCTGGAGGGCGACGCCGAACGCGGCGCCGCCCTCTTCGAGGACTACACCTGCTACGGCTGCCACGGCTACACCGGCGAGACCGGACGGGGACCGCGGCTGAACCCGCCCCGCCTGCGGCAGGCGCAGTTCATCGGCTATCTGCGGAACCCGCCGAACCCCCGGCAGATGCCGCCGTACCGGCAGGCCGAGGTCTCCGACCAGAAGCTGGCGGACATCTACGCGTTTCTCGAGTCGCTGCCGTCGGCGTCGCCCGACGCCGAGGACATCCCGGTGCTGCGCGAGATCCTGCGGGAGACCCGGTAGGAACTCCAGGCCGGACGTCTCCATGCCGGAAGCCGGGCGCCACACCCCCGCCCGACGACGGCGCCGTCGAGCACCACGACGGCGCCCACCGGCACCACGCCCGCCCGCAGGCCGCGCCTCGGCGAGGGCCTCGCGCATCCACGGGTGCGGCTGACTCGTCGTCCGGCCGATCGGAGCCGGTAGGTACGGAGGTAGGGTGGCCCGGTTGCACCGACCTTGGTCGAGTGGCCAGTCCGGGCCGCCGGCCTCGAGATTCTCGTCAGTCTCGGCCGAACCCGACCCGGCGACGGGTTCCCTGTTTGCGCGGACGCTGCGGCGAATGCCCGCCCGGCGTCTTGCCGACGCGGCCCGCGCCGCGCGTTCGTTCTCCGCAGCCGCCCGCCAGTTGCGCGAGCCGACCCGTGGCTGAGCCGCCGTCCGACGCCGCCATGCTGTCGGCCTTCGCGGACGCGTCTACGGCAGGGCCAGGGCCACCCACTCGGGGACCTCGCCGCGGGCGCCGACGGCAACGACGATGTACTGGCGCCCCTCGTGCAGGTAGGTCATCGGGCCGCCGGTGGTGCCGGCGGGAAGCTCCGTCTCCCACACCACCGCACCCGTCGCCTTGTCCCAGGCCCGGAACTTCCGGCCCCACCGCCACGACTGGTCCTGCTCGGGGTCGGAGGGGTCGCCCTCGCCGCGCTGGGTGCCGATGATGGCGTCGCTGCCCTCGCCGAGGAACAGCAGGCTGCCGGTGACGAGGGGCGCGGGGCGGTTGGGAATGCCGAGCGGCGGCAGGTCGAGGTGCCTCAGGCGCGGGTGGTTCCGGGGTCCGTCGCCGTTGGGGGCCATCCACGCCAGCTCGCCGCGGTTGAGGTCGAGGGCGGTGATGCGCCCGTAGGGCGGCTTGGTGATGGGAAGCCCGTGGGGCCGGGGGGTGGGCACCCGCAGCTCGTCCCCCCGCGGCGTCGCCCAGGCGAGGGTCGCGTCCTCGTCCGTGGTCGGGGCGACGCTCCACACCGTCGGCATGGTGTGGGACACCGCGTAGTAGATGCCGGTCTCGGGGTCGAACGCCCCGGTGTGCCAGTTGCCGGCGCCCCAGCCGCCGGGGGCGGTCAACGTGCCCACCTTGCCGTCGGGCGCCCCGGTCCGCGGCCACGGCGGCGTGAACAGGGGCCCCAGCACCAGGGACTCGACCGCCTCGAGGGCGGCCGCGCGCAGCTCGGGGGTGAAGTCGATCAGGTCGTCATCGGTGACGCCCTGCCGGTCGAACGGCGGCGGCTTCGTGGGGAACGGCTGCGTCGGCGAGGTCGTCTCGCCCGGCACGATAGACTGCGGCACCGCGCGCTCCTCGATGGGCCACACCGGCTCGCCGGTCTCGCGGTCGAACACGTAGAGGAACGCGGTCTTGCTGGGCTGCATCACCGCCCTGATGCGCCGGCCGTCGACGGTGATGTCGCCGAGGGTCGGCGGCCCCACCGTGTCGTACTCCCAGACGTCGTGGTGCACCATCTGGAAGTGCCACACCCGCTCGCCGGTGGCGGCGTCGAGGGCGACGAGGCTGTCCGAGAAGAGGTTGTCGCCCGGCCGGTGCCCGCCGTAGACCATCCCCGTGGGCGCCGACAGGGGCACGTACACGTGCCCCAGCGCCTCGTCGGCGGCGAGGCAACACCACGACCCGAGGTCGCCCGACCAGGCCGCGGCGCCCCCCCAGGTGTCGGCCCCGAACTCTCCGTCCCGGGGGACGACGTGGAACGTCCAGAGCAGCTCGCCGGTGCGGACGTCGAAGCCGCGGACGTCCTCGGGCGCCGCCTCGCGGACGATGCCGCCGTCGCCGGCCCCGCCGGTGATGCCGGCCACGACCACGACGTCGCCGACCACGATCGGCCCCGCCGACCAGTCGAAGTCGCCGGCGAGCGGATGGTCCCACCGCAGATCGACCCGGCCCTGGTCGGCGAGTCCGAACCCCGGCGCGGGGCGGCCGGTCCGGGCGTCGACCGAGTACAGGTGCCCGCCCCGCACGAACAGAAGCCGCCGGACCGAGCCGTCGGCCCACCAGGCGGCCCCGCGCGTGCTGCGGCCGGCGACCTCCTCGAGGGTCGCCGCGAACGGCGCCTGCCGCCACACCGTCTCGCCGGTGCCCGCATCGAAGGCCTCGAGCAGCCCGACCGAGTTGGGGGCGTAGAGCACGCCGTCGATCATGACCGGCGTCGACCGCAGGTAGGCGTTGACCCGCAGGTCGGGAAACGCCTCCTGCACGGCGGGGTCGAGGCCGGGCCGGCGCCAGACGATCTCCAGGTCGGCGACGTTCTCGTGGTCGATCCGGTCGAGGGGCGAGTAGCGCGTGAACGCCTCGTCGCCGCCGAAGTAGCGCCATTCGCCGGGCGGCTGGGCCGCGGCCGACGCGGCCGCCCCCATCACCGCCAGGAACGTCAGGACAGGGTTCCGCATGGTCACGCATCCTCTCGTCGTCGGCAGACGGTCGCCGCCGCGACCCGGTCGTGCGCCGGCACGACACGCCGGCTCCGCGCGCCCGATTGCGGTGCAATGCGCGCCGAGGGCATCGTATACCGTCGACCAGGCCCGCGCCATCCCGCGCCGTCTCGGCTTGCTCTCGGGGACGGCCACCGGGGGCCCGGGCCCGACCGGCCACGCGCGCCCCGGGCGTTCGCGTCCCGCTGCGGCTATCATGTTGCCGACATGACCCGCAGACAGTTCGAGCGGCTCGTCGCGCGCGCGAGGCGCGGCGTGGAACGCGCGGTGCGCGACTATCCGCCCCGGTTCCGCCGCGAGATGGACAACGTCGCGCTCGTCGTCGAGGACGAGCCGGAGCCGGAGCGGCTCGCCGAGATGGAGATCGAGCCGCCGGACACGCTGTACGGCCTCTACGAGGGCATCCCCCTGCCGGAGCGGGAGTGGACGCACGGCAACGTGCTGCCCGACGTCATCACCATCTATCAGCGGCCGATCCTGGAGGACTGCGAGGACGAGGACGACGTCGTCAAGGCCATCGGCGAGACCGTGATCCACGAGTTCGGCCACTACTTCGGGCTGGACGAGGATCAGATCGACGAGATCGAGGCCCTCTGGCGGGGCGAGACCGGCGCCGACGCCCCCGCGCCGCGTCGCAACGCCGCGGCAGGGCCGGCCGCGCGTCAATCGGACTCGAAGGGCGCGTCGGGGCTCCGCCGACTGGTGGCGGCTTGCATTCGCGTTCTCCGGCGCGTAAGCTGACGAGTTGAATACGTTCGTCGCGCCGCCCGTTCGGCGGAATCCGCCGGTGCGCCATTTCGGCCGAGGCCGCCGGTGGGGTGCGGCTGGCTCCGCCGGGTTTGGCGCAATTCCGGAGCGACAGGGTCGACACGCCGGCAGCCGCGGCGTCCGCCCGCAGGAGAACCAGAGATGAGAACGAGATGCGTCGCGGGGTTGTTCATATTCGCGTTGGCCCTGGCCCTCGGCGCGCCGGTGCTGGCGCAGTCGGACGAGCCGACCATGCCGATGCGCCGGCCGCACGGCGACCCGGACATCTCCGGGATCTTCACCTTCCGGACGCTGACGCCGCTGCAGCGCCCCCAGCAGTTCGCGGAACAGGAGACCCTGGACCCCGAGACCGCCGCCGCGTTCGAGGCGTCGGAGCGCACGCGCCAGAACCGCGACCTCTTCGACCCCATCGCGGGCGCGCGCAGCGCCGGATACGCGCCGCGCTCGGAGGGCGGCGTGCTGTCGTACAACGAGTTCTGGTACGAGCGGGGCGTCGACCTGACCGACGACAAGCGTACGTCGCTGATCATAGATCCGCCGGACGGGCGGCTGCCGCCCCGAACCCCGGAAGCCATCGAGGCAGGGCGTGAGCGCGCGGCCTACCGCCGCGAGCACATGTACGACTCGTACGAGAACCGCAGCCTGATGGACCGCTGCATCATGGGCTTCAACGCCGGCCCGCCGATGTCGTCGAGCGCGTACAACAACAACGTGATGATCTTCCAGACCCCGGATCACGTCGTCATCCTCAACGAGATGGTGCACAACGCCCGCATCATCCCCATCGACGACGTCGCCAAGCCGCCGTTCCCGCAGTTCTCCGGGGTGTCGCGCGGCCACTGGGAGGGCGAGACGTTCGTCGTCGAGACCACCCAGTTCCGCGGGGGCGAGAGCCGCGGCACGAGCCCCAACAAGCACCTCATCGAGCGGTTCACGCGGATCAACCCCGACCGGGTCGCCTACGAGTACACGGTCACCGACCCGACGGTCTACACCGCGCCGCACACGGTGCTGATGCCGTTCCGCCGCACCGACGGCCCGCTCTTCGAGTACGCATGCCACGAGGGCAACATCGGCCTCTACGGCATCCTCGCCGGCGCCCGCGAGCTCGAGCGGCAGGGCCGCGAGCTGCGGCCGTAGCCGCCGACGGGAAGGGCACGGCGGCCTGTCGCCGCGGCCTTCCCGCGCCGTCACGGGATCGGATGGATGAACGGGCCGGCATCGCTCGAAACGGGCGGTGCCGGCCCGTCGTCCAACGGGCCTTGGCCGTATCCCGGCTGGACCTCCGGCGGATTCGCCGGGCGGGCTGAGCGTTCGTGGCGAAGACCGTGGATCGGGCATCCGACGGACGCCCGCAGGTGCTGACGAGCTGGCGCCGCACGAAGCGGCGACCGTCGAGAACGCGCGTCGCATCCGACGGACGCCGGCCACGGCCTGACGAGAGGGCTGTCGGCCCGGAGGCGTCGCAGGACGGCGATTGCCGGGCCGGCCCCTCGGAAACGCGCGTGATCACAGCCGCCATGACGGCGGCATGAACGGGAGACCGCACATGCATCCAGTGAAGCTCACGAAGTCGTGGCCCGCCGCCGGTTCGCTGCTCGCCCTGCTGCTGGCGGCCGCCTGCGGCGGCGAGGCGCCGGCGCCGGAGGCCACCGGCGTCACCGCCTACGAGGGGGCGCGGGTCATCGTCGGCAACGGCGACGTCATCGAGGCGGGCACCCTCGTCGTCGACCAGGACCGGCTGACGGCGGTGGGCGACAGCGCCTCGGTCGAGGTGCCCGAGGGCGCGGCCCGGGTCGATCTGTCGGGACGCACGGTCATGCCCGCCCTCATCGACACCCACGTCCACCTGCGCGCCGAGGACCGCGACACCCTGGTCGAGGACCTGCAGCGCAAGGCCTACTACGGCGTCGCGGCGGTGCTGAGCCTCGGGCGCGGCACCGGCGAGGCGGCGTTCGCGGTCCGCGACGAGGCCGTCCCCGACGCCGCCCGCTACTTCACCGTCGACCGGGGCATCACCGCGCCCGAGCCCGGCCGCACCGAGGTCCCCTTCTGGATCACGACCGAGGAGGAGGCGCGCGCGGCGGTGCAGGAGCTGTCGACCCTGGGCCTCGACTGGATCAAGATCTGGGTCGACGACCGCGGCGGCCAGTTCGACAAGCTGACCCCCGAGCTGTACGGCGCGGTGATCGACGAGGCGCACCAGAACGGTCTGCGCGTCACCGCCCACGTCTTCACGCTCGAGGACGCCAAGGGGCTGCTCGAGGCCGGCGTCGACGGGTTCGCACACGGCATCCGCGACATGGACGTCGACGACGAGGTGGTCGAGATGTTCAGGGAGCGCCCCGGCGTCTACCTCGTGCCGAACCTGCCGGGGCCCGGCGTGCCGGTCGACCTGAGCTGGATCGCCGGCACCATCCCCGCCGACCAGCTCGAGCAGATGCAGGCCCAGCAGGTCGACCGGCCCGAGGCCCAGGAGGCCTTCGGCATCCAAGCCCGCAACCTCGAGCGCCTGAGCGCCGAGGGGGTCGTCATCATCGCGTTCGGCACCGACGGCGGCGCCGGCTGGAGCCCCCACGCGGAGATGGAGGACATGGTGCGCGCGGGCATGACCGCCGCCGACGTCATCGTCGCCGCGACCCAGAGCTCGGCCGCGATGATGCGGCTCGACGACCTCGGCACCCTCGAGGCCGGCAAGAGCGCCGACTTCATCGTGCTCGAGGCCAACCCCCTGGACGACATCACGAACACCCGCGGCATCGTCGACGTCTACCTGCGGGGCGAGGCCGTCGACCGCGAGGCGCTCAGCGCCGCCTGGGTCGGCGGGGCGTCCGACTAGACTCCTTCAACAGCCATGATCTTTTGCAGTTGAGTCAAGTTCCGCGTCACCGTCTCACCCGGTGGTTCCCCCGGTGGTTCCCCTCCTCGGGGTTCGGCTACGCGGCGAGCAGGCGTCCGTTGTCGAGCGACCGGCACGCGACACCCCGCTTCGCGTCAACTCCCCCATTCACGTACTCGTGCTCCGCTTCCACCGTCAGCAGACGCCGCGCCCCACTCAGGCGGAGCCTCGCCAGAGCTACGCACTGGCGCTAGCCCCTCCGCCCGCCAGACGGCCCCGCCGCCTGCTCTCTTCAGCCGCAGTGGCCCCGGCTCGACGATTTGCCGGCACCCGTGTAGTCTCCCAAGGACTACATGGCTGCCCCCCTCCCGTTGGGGGGGGCGCAGGCTCCTTCAGAATCCCCGAGCACACCGAGCAACTACCTGCGCCCTCTCTTGTCCTGATGGATAGTTGCCCTCCATGAACCGCCCACGTCTCGCAAACTCGTAGGCGGCCCGTTCCAGGTCGCCCCGATAGTACCCCAGCCTCGCCAGGGAGGTATAACCGAAAGTTGTGGATCGCGGCGTGAGGCAGGTGGCGTATCCTTCCGTGTGAACAACCCAAAAACACCCTGGCTGAGGGGCCGGGGGGAAGGAGACACCACCCATGCTGACGGTACCCGACAACAGGCACGA
>JAJEFC010000147.1 GCA_022820675.1 Vicinamibacteria bacterium
CCCGCCCCCGGCGACGCTGAACCGGCCGCGGCGGGTCCTGCCCGAGGCGGACCGGGTGCAAGACGCGGCGGCCGGCGACGAGAACGCGTGACCGCGCAGGTCCGTGACGGAGCGCGGCAGCGCAGGCGTCCGCGCCGTCTCACCGCGCAGACTCCTGCCGCGACCGCCTCAGCGGAACTCGATCGGCGGGGGCGAGGCCAGCTCCACCGTCCCCGCCGTCACCCGCAGCGCCGAACGCCCCGCGGTGCTCGACGTGATTCGCAGACGGACCGCGCCGTCGGCGCCGGTCGCCGCTTCGGCCGGACGGACGGCGTCGGCGGCTCGGCTGGAGCGGACGCGTACCGAGACTCCAGCCACCGGATTGCGAAAGGCGTCGCGCACCGTCACGGTGACCTCCGCCGCGTCCCCGCCGGCGGGCACCGAAGCCGGGGACACCTCCACCGTCGACGTGTCCGCGCTCGGGTCCCCCGGGACGACCCGGACCGCCGTCGACCCCTCGACCCCGCTCGACCGCGCCAGCACCTGCCCGGACCCCGCGGCGAGGGCGGTGAAGATGCCGCGGGCCGGCTCGATGGTGCCCACGTCGCCCGACACGCGCCACTCGAGGGGATAGTCCGTCACGATGTTGCCGCGGGCATCGAGCCCGGTGGTCTGAAACTGCAAGAGCTCGCCCGACTGCACGTCGCGGCCCGCCGGCTGCACCTCCAGCCGCGCCAGCGCGCCCGGGGTGGTGGCGACGTCCGCGGTGCCGACGACGCCGCCGACGGTGGCCGAGACCACCCCGGTCCCGACCATGGTGCCGGTGAACCGTCCCTCGGCATCGAGGTCGCCGACGCCGTAGGTGACGCTCCAGTCCGGGTCGATGTCCACGAGGTTGTCCCAGGCGTCGCGGCCGGCCGCGCTGAACGCCCGGGTGGTGCCGCTGGCCACGTCGGCGCGCGCCGGCGCGACCACGATCGAGGCGAGGGGCCCCGGCGCGACGTCCACCTCCGCCTCGGCGACCAGCCGTCCGCTCGTCACCCGCACCGCGGCGGGACCGGCGCGGGTCGGCACGAACCGCCCCGCGTCGTCGACGGACCCGGCTCCGCGAACGATCTCCCACCGAGGCTCGACGTCCACCTCGTGGCCGTTCTCGTCCCGTCCCTCCGCCGACAACCGGATCTCCTCGCCCGCCGTCACCCCGGCGCGGTCCGGGTCGCGGGCGATCCGCAGCTCGGCCAGCGGTCCCGGGCGCACCCGCACCGGCGCCTCCGCCGAGACCCCGCCCGACCGCGCGGTGATTCGTCCGGTGCCCGGCATGGTCGCGACGAACCGTCCCTCGGCGTCGACGCTGCCGACCCCGCCGGCCACCTCCCACTCGGGGCTGAGCTCCACCACGTTGCCGTTGGCGTCGGCGCCGGTCCAGCCCAGCGGCCGCATCCCCCCGACCTGCACGACGGCCGGCACGTCGAGGTCGATGGCCGCGAGGGGCCCCGGCACGACCGTCACCTCGGCGACTCCCGACAGCGCGCCGGCCGTCGCGACCACCGAGCCCGCCCCCGCGGTGACCGCGGCGAGCCGGCCGTCCTGCCCTCCGATCGTCCCCACCCCGCCCGTCACCGTCCACACCGGCGTGATGGACCGCTCGTTCCCGAGGGCGTCCCGGCCCGCGGCCTCGAACGCCTGCGCGGCGCCGGCGGCGATGTCGAGCCGCCTGGGGGTCACCTCGATCGAGGCCAGCGGCCCCGGAACGACCTCCACCGCGGCCTCTACCGACAGGTCCTCCACCGCCGCCGCCACCGAGACGACGCCGGCCGCGGTGCCGGAGAACGTGCCGTCGGCATCGATCCGCCCCTCGCCGGCCGACACGCGCCAGGCCGGCTCGACGCTCACCCGGTTGCCGGCGACGTCGACCGCGGTCACCGCGAACCGTTGCGACGCCCCCGCGGCCACGGTGGCCGTGCGCGGCTCGACGGTCAGGCTCGTCAGCGCGCCGGGAACCACATGGACATCCGCCGCGCCCGACACCTCTCCGAATCGGGCGACCACCTGCGCCGGCCCGAGCCGGCCCCCGGTCAGCGCGCCGCCGGCATCGATGCGCCCGACCGGCGACGACAGCTCCCAGACCGGCTCGACGGCCACCGAGTTCCCCGCCGCGTCGCGCCCCTCGGCCGAGAAGACGGCGCTCGTGCCGGCCGCCACCTCGGCCCGCGCCGGGCTCACGGCGATCGACTCGAGGGGCCCCGGAACCACCTCGATCTCCGTCGACGCGGCCACGCGGCCGGAGGCGACGACGAGCCGCGCCGTGCCCGCCCGCACCGCCCGGAAGCGGCCGGTGTCGTCGAGCTCGCCCAGCGCGTCCGACAGGCTCCAGGTCGGCGTCATCGGCACCGGGTTGCCGCCGGGGTCCTGGCCCACGGCGCGAAACTGGTGCTCGGTTCCGCTGGCGACGGTCAGGTCGCGGGGCGCCAGGGCGATCGTGACCAGCCGGCCCGGCGTCACCTCCACCCGGGCCTCGCCCCGCAGCCCGCCGGCCGATGCCGCCACCGTCGCCTCCCCGACCCGCCTCGCCGTGAAGCCCCCGCTGCCGTCCAGATCGCCCACGTCGGCGGTCAGGGCCCACTGCACCGCACCCGCCGGGGCCACCGCGTTCCCGCCAACGTCGCGCGCCACCGCGCGCAGCGCAACCGTCTCGCCCGACTCGATGCGCAGCTCCGCCGGCAGCACCTCCAGGCTGAGCGGCGGCCCCGACGCCACCGTCAGCTCGCTCGAGGCCACGACGCCGGCGACCTCCGCCCGCACCTGCCCCCGGCCCGCCGTCTCCGCCGTGAACCTCCCGGTCGGCTCCAGCGCGCCGATGCCTCCCGCGAGCGTCCACTCGGGCCGCACCCCGAGCTCGCCGCCGTCGTCGTCGAAGCCGACCGCCTCGAAGCTCAGGGTGTCGCCGGCCACCAGCTCCGCCCGTTCCGGCCGCACCGCGAGCCGGGAGAGCCGCCGAGCGGGCACGACGAGGGTCTGCGGCGGCAGATTCGCCACCGTGACCTGCACCCGGTTGTCGCCCGGTTCCAGGGCGGTAGTGAACATCCGGGTCAGCGACCCCGCGCCGTCGGTCTCGCCGCCGGGGATGTCGAGCCCCGCCGGGGCGGGAGCCGCCTCCAGCCCGACCGCGACGTCCGGCACGGGATTGTCGAAGCGGTCGGTGACGGTGACGCCGACGGCGACGGCGCCCCCGTTCACCGTGCGCGCCGGATCCGCGGTCACCGCGAAGCCGGCGGGAGGCCCGGCCACGCCGGGGACGACGAGCGAGGCCGACAGGTCGCCGTGCACCGCCTCGACGCGGTTCTCGCCGACCCGGGTCGCCGCCGTCAGGGTCACGCTGGCCGCACCGGCCGGCCCGGTCACCACCTCGTCCGCGCTCAGAACCGTGCCGGGAGTGGCGGCGGAGAGCCGAACCACCGCGCCGGGCACCGGCGTGTCGAGGTCGTCGAAGAGCTCTATCCGGATCTCGGCCGACTCGGCGACCGGGACCGCTTCGACGTCCGTCCCCATCACGAGCCGTTCCGGCTCGCTGCCTACACAACCCGCGACGACCAGCAGACCGCCCAGTGCCGCGCATGCCAGGAGCGAACTCCGCCTGCGTCTTCCTTCCATCACTTCGCTCCTCATCCCACGAGCCCGCACCCTCTGCCGATTCTACACCGTGGCCTGACGGCGACTCCCTGTAACGCCGGCCCAAGCACCGCCAACGGGTCCGTCCCGTCGGAGCAGGCACCGAGGAGGGTCCGGCCGCCGATGGCAAGGGCACCGGCGCCGAGGGACTGCCGCCCTCCCGGTTCACGCCGTGCGAGGAGCTGCCACGACAGGGAAGCCGAAGCCCTTCACCGGCCTCGCTCCGCGATGCGGGCCATGAGGCTCCGGGCCCATTCAGGCGCGGGTTCCGTGACCCTTGCCGTCGTGTTTCTCGCCATCATCAGTCCGACCTGGCGAATCCTCCGGCTGTTGTCCAGCAGCTCGATCGTGGTCATGCACCCCGCCGTCGCCACCAGGTTCTCTTGTGCGGCCGTCCACCGGCGCGTAATCTCCTCGACAGGCACGTCATGGCCCGTCCGCGCCGCCACGCGCTTCCTTACGCGTTCGATGTTGATTCCCGGTCTCCTCGTTCCGACGAAGATCGCATGAACCTCGTAGCCTCGTGCCGCGGCGTTCTCCACGATGTTCGGTCGCGACTCTCCCGAGTACGTGCTCTCGAAGCCGAAGCTCTCCATCCTCTTCAGGTGGTCCTGAATCGCAACGTCGACCAGCTTCCGCGCGTCCCGTTGCCGGTCCGCGTTGTTCCAGCCCCCAAGACCGCGTGCTATCGAGTCAGCATCGTAGAAGTGGTCCGGCAGCCGTTCCCGGTTTGCGGAACACCACGTTGACTTGCCGGCCCCATTGCCCCCGATCACGATCGTCAGCGTCGGCATCCCTGCCCTACCTGACGTGCGGGTAAGTCTTGTTCTGAATGCTGTCGCCCGGGAACGTCTCCGTCGTTCCGTCCGGCCAGGTCCGCGTCACCATGTTCGTCGAACCATCCAGGCGCTCGACCACCCCGTTGGGCCACTCCGTGATGATGGTGTTCTCCTCCGTTTCCGACTCGTACACACACGGCTTTCCCTGGCCGAAGCACATCTCTCTCCCGTCCTCTTCCGGTCGCGACCCGATCGCCGATCGCGCCGCCGCGGTGCTTGTCGTCATCGTCAGAGCCTCCTTCCGATCGTTACCCCGGCGCTCGGTAGCGCCACTGAGGTCATTGTCCTCCGTGACGAGTCGCGCTGTTCGTCGTAAGCCAGCGCCAACAGAACCTCGTCAGAAGCGCCAGACTTACCACCTCCTTCGCCGAACGGACACCGTGTCCGCCCTCGGTCACCGCCTCCGTCGGCGTCCGCGACGACGCGCACAGGTCAAGCGAGAATGTCACGTAGCCTGACGAATCGGAAGTTGCTCATTTGCACGCTCACCCGCCATCGAGCGGTGGGCAGAGCGCAGGCAAGCCCGAGTATCGAGATCCAGCCTCAGAGCCCGTCGCGCGACATCAGGTAGGCGTGCACCTGCCAGATCTCGTCCTGCGAGAGCAGCTCCCCGAAGGCGGGCATGTTCGTGCCGTCGCGGCCGCGCGCGACGGCG
>JAJEFC010000200.1 GCA_022820675.1 Vicinamibacteria bacterium
GCCGCCCCCCCCGGCGACGCGACGGCCAGCGTCCGGGCGGACGGCTTCGGGCTGCCCGAGACGGTCACCACTCCCGTGGCTCGCCCGAGGCCACCCGACGGGCGGCCGGCGGTGCTGCTGGTCTCGGGGCCGGGCGCTCCCGACCGCGACGGCACCTTCGCCGGCGTGCCGGTGCTGGGGCAACTGGCCTCGACCCTCGCCGACGCCGGTTTCCTGGTGGCGCGCTACGACCGGCGGGGAACCGGGCAGAGCGGCGGCCGCCCCGAATCGGCGGGGGTCGAGGAGTACGCCGAGGACGCCCGCCGAATGGTCCGCTATCTGGACGACCGGGCCGACGTCGACCGGGACCGCATCACGGTGGTCGGACACGCCGAGGGCGGCTGGCCGGCGATGCTCGCCGCCGCGCGGGAACGGCGGGCCGACAACCTGGTGCTGATCGGCGCGCCGGCCACGACCGGGGCCGAGCTGGTGCTCGAGCAGCAGAGCGCCATGCTCGACCGCACGAACGCCCCGCAGCAGGAGCGCACCGAGATGATCGGCCTGCAGCGGCGGATCATCGATGCGGTCCGGGACGAGGGGGCCTGGGACGACGTGCCCGACGACATGCGCAGGCAGGCCGACACGTACTGGTTCCGCAGCTTCCTCGACTTCGACGTCGCCGACGCGTTGCGCAGGACGCGGCAGCCCCTGCTGATCCTGCACGGTTCCCGCGACACCCATGTCGGCCCGCACCACGCGCGGCGGCTCGTCGAGCTGGCGGCCCGGCGCCGCCGCGGCGCCCCGCCGCCGCAGCAGACGATCCTCGAAGGTCTGGACCACCGGCTCGTTCCGGCCGGGCCGGACGCCTCCACGACGGAAGCCGCGACGACGGCGCCGTCGATCAGCCCCACCGTCGTCGACACGCTGACCACATGGCTGGACCAGAGACGCAACGACCGGTGACACCGTCCGACTCGACGAACCGCACCGACTGGCTACTGCAGGCCGAGAGCGACGCCGAGGGCGGCCCCTACCGCTTCCGCGTCACCGCGGGCCGGGCACGGACCCTCGGACGCTCCACCAATGCCGACTTCATGCTCGACGCGGTCCTCGTCTCGCGCTTCCACTGCTCGCTGTCCGTGGCCGACGGCGAGCTGACGGTCGAGAACCTGAGCCGGTCGAACGGTACGTTCGTCAACGGGGACCGGATAGAGCGGGCGGTGCTGAAGCCGGGCGACCGCCTGCGGGTGGGCCGCATCGAGCTCGTCGTGTCGACCGGCGACGGCGCGCCGGCCCCCGACTAGCAGGACCAGCAGGATTGGCTGGCGCCCAGCGGAGCCGAAGGCGACGATGCGGGTGGTCAGCGCGAGGCCGGTTCGCTCGCGTTCAATCCGGGGGCTCCGGGGCCGGTCGTCGGGTCCCTGTGCGATTCCTGACTCCAGGCGACCGCATCTGTGTTATTCTGGGTTCGCGATGGAGGTCAGCCGCCCGCGGATGAGCAACGACACGAAGTGGATCGTCGGCACGATGATAGTTCTCGGCGGGCTGTTGTCGGCGCAGATCTCCCTTGTGAACGTTCGGATCGACGACCTCGGCGCCAGCGTGAACGCCCGGATCGACGACCTCGACGCCAGCGTGAACGCCCGGATCGACGACCTCGAGGCCAGCGTGAACGCCCGAATGGACGGTCTCGAAGGGCGTATCGACCGTCTCGAAGCGCGTCTCGACAGCTTCGACGAGCGGCTGCGCAACGTCGAGATCGCCTTCGGCAAGGTCGATGAGAGGCTGCTCACCCTCGAGCGCGTCCTGCTGCCCCCGCAGAATCCCGACCCGTAGCCGCACCCGGCCGCTTTACCGACGGCCCGAGAGCCTCGTTGCTATTTCCGCGGCGTCGACGGTCGCAGCTCGACCCGGCTGGGGAGGCTGCGGGCCGGGTGGCGCAACAGGTCGACGACGGCCCGGGCCACGTCCTCCGCCGCGAGCTTCCAGTCCATTTCGGGCGACGGCCGGCCGCCCCCGAACCCGGTGTTCACCGAGCCCGGCAGCACGCAGCTCACCCGGATGCCCTCGCGTCGGACGTCCTGCATCAGCGACTCGGTCAACGCGTTCAGGCCCGCCTTGGACGCGCAGTACGCGACCCCGCCCGCGAACGGGTGCTTGCCGGCGAGGCTGCTGACGTTGACGATCCAGCCCCCGCCCCCGCGCTTCATCGCCGGAACCGCGGCGCGGCAGCAGTAGAACACGCCCGACAGGTTCGTCTCGATCGTCTCGACCCAGGCGTCGACGGAGAGCTCGCCGATCGGCGCGAAGCGGCCGACGCCGGCGTTGTTGACGAGGATGTCCAGCCGGCCGAGCGCCTCGACCGCCGCCGCCACCAGGCGTTGCGCCTCGTCGTGGCGCCGGACGTCGGCGGCGACCGCCGCCACGCGTCCCGGGCCGGGCGCCGCTTCCAGGCGCGAGCGGGCCTGGTCGAGGGCGGGGCGGGACCGCCCGCACACCAGGACGTCGGCGCCCTCCGCCCGCAGCGCCTCCGCCGTCGCCAGCCCGATTCCCCGCGAGCCGCCGGTCACGAGGGCGGCGCGGCCGGCCAGGAACCCCGAGCTCGCGTCGGTCATGGCGTGCGATTCTAGCAGGCCGGCGGCGACGTCCCTGCCGGCCGGGGGCCACTACAATACGGTGGGCATGGCGAGGGTCGCGATTGTCGGGGCCGGCGAGCTCGGCGGGGCGCTGGCGCACAAGCTGGCCGCCCGGGACCGGGTCGGCTCGGTGTGCCTGATCGACGCGTCGCGCGGGGTCGCGGCCGGCAAGGCGCTGGACATCCGGCAGTCCGGGCCCATCGAGAGGTTCGGGACCGGGGTGACGGCGGGGGCAATCGATGCGGTCGTCGGGGCCGGGGTCGTGGTCGTGGCCGACCCTGCCGCGCCGGCGGACGGAGAGGGGGCGGGCGACCCCCCGGCGGGACCGGCGGTCCTGCTGGAGCGGATCGCGGGACTGACCGGGAGCGCCCCCATCGTCTGCGCGGACGCCGCCGCCCGCGGCCTCGTGGCCTGGTCCGTGCGCGAGTTGAGCATCGGCCGCACCCGCATCGTCGGTTCCGCCCCCGAGGCGCTGGCCGCGGGCCTCCGGGCGTTGATCGCCCTCGAGGCGGACGTCTCGCCGGCCCAGGTGGCGGTCCAGGCGCTGGGGACCCCGCCCGAGCATCCCGTGGTGACCTGGAGCAGCGCGTCGGTCGCCGGGGCCCCGCTGGAGGAACGTCTCTCGCCGCCGGCGCTGGCCCGCGTGCGCCGACTGGCCGAGCGCCTGTGGCCGCCCGGTCCGTACGCCCTGGCGTCGGCCGCGGCCCGGGTGGTGGAGGCGCTCGCGGCGGGAGGCTCGCGGCGCGTGTTCACCTGCTTCGTCACCGACGATGCCCGCCGGCCGGCGTCGGCGTCCGCCGCCGCGGTGATCCTGCACGCGGGCGGAGTGGGGGAGGTGGTCGAGCCGTCGCTGAGCCCGTCGGAGCGCGTGCGGCTCGACAACGCGATGAGGTGGTCGAGCCGTCGCTGAGCCCGTCGGAGCGCGTGCTGCTCGACAACGCGATGGAGCCGGCGCCGTGAGCCGGCCCGCCGCGCTTCCCGGTTCGGCGCGGCGCCGGAGATCCTGATGGAGCTCGAGTTCGTTCCCCTGCTGGGGATCCAGCGAGATCTCTACCGTCTGCCCCGCGGCCGGGAGCGCTTCGAGGCGTACCTGCGGACGATGGTCGACCCGCGCACCGGCGACCTCGAGCTTCCCCTGGTGGACATGAACCCGATGGGGAAGGAGCACGTGCCGGCCCTGCTCGATCGGCTGCTCGCGCTGGACGCAGAGGTGGTCGGCGCCGCGGCCGCGGCCGCGGCGCGGCCGGCGACGGCGGACGTCGCGGGCGCCTACCGGGTCGGGCTGGTCATGGCCGACGACGCTCGCGGCGGCTGGACCGACCGGCACTGCGTCGAGCTGGGCCACCGCTTCGAGGGCGGGGCGCTCTACCGGCGCGGCTGGATCGTCGGCCTGCTCTGGACCAGCGAGCCCCCCACCGAGACCGCGGTGCGCCACGAGGTGCTGACCTCGATCCACCGGCTGGCGCACGTCCGCCGCCGCGGGCCCGCGACGACGATCGCCGCCATGCTCGAGCAGGAGGGGGAGGCGATGGCCGCGGCCGGCTGCGTCGAGCCGGCGCTGGACCGGGACGACCTCGCCTATACGCGGGAAGTCATCCGGCCGTATCTGGCCGCGTCCGATCGGCCGACCGTCGTCGCCTGCCTGCACGGCGACGGGGCCGCCGCGAAGCTGGGCTACCCGCCCCTCGGGTTCAGCTCCCGGGCCGGGCTCGCCCTCGCCCTCGACACCGCCCGCCGGCGGCGGGCCGCACAATCCGAAGGCCAGGAGTCTGCGCCGTAGAACGGTACAGACTCCTGGCAGGGTTGGTTGGGCGGCGAGCGGAGCGGTAGGCGACGCTCTCCGGGCTGGAACGATTCCGTGCGCCGGGGCGGGCGCCGAGGCCCCGTCTCCTCCCGGCGGAGCTGCGGCCGGTGGCGGCCCTCGCCGTCACTCGACGAGCCGTCGGTCGAACCGCCGGGCGAACTCGGCGGCGAGCGCCGCCTCGACCTCGGTCGACGGCGGCGCGGCCCCGAGGAGGCGCGCGAGCGACGTCACGCCGTAGCCCGCGAGGCCGCACGGCACGATGAGCCGGAAGTGGTCGAGGTCGGTGGCGACGTTGAGGGCGAAGCCGTGGCTCGTCACCCAGCGGGAGAGGCGGACGCCGATGGCGGCCAGCTTCTCGCGCCCCACCCAGACCCCCGTCAGCCCCTCGGTGCGGCCCGCCTCGACCCCGAAACGGGCGGCGGTGCGGATGAGCACCTCCTCCAGATCGCGGACGTAGCGGTGCACGTCGCACCGATCGGGCTTCAGGCTGAGGATGGGATAGCCCACGAGCTGGCCGGGGCCGTGGTAGGTGACGTCGCCCCCGCGGGGCACGTCGATCACCTCGATGCCGTGCTCGCGCAACCCCGCCGCCGAGGCCAGCACGTGGCCGGGCCGGCCGCGTCCGCTGACCCCTACGGTGATGACCGGAGGATGCTCGAGTAGCACGAGCTGGTCGGCGATCTCCCCGGCCTGGCGCGACCGTACGAGATCCCGTTGCCGGTCCAGGGCCTTCCGGTAGGCGACGGTCCCCCATCGCCGGATTTCGAGCACGCGCAACGCGCGGTCCTCGTCGGCCTGGCCCGCCCCGGGTTCCGCCGTCGGCAGCCCGTGGTGAGGGCCCCGCGTCGCATCGCGCCCGGAGGACGCCGGCGGATGGCCGAGGCGCCCGCCCGACCGGGCGCGACGAGGGAGGCTGTCGGGCATGTTCGACCGAGGAGCAACGCAGTCACGCGGGACGCAGCCGTTCGAATGCCGCGGGGACCTCGCCACCGGCTGGTCAGGACCGGGCCGCGGCCTCCAGCCACCGCGGATCCTCCAGGGCCGCCTTCACCTGCGCCAGCAACCGGTCGGCGACCGCACCGTCGATCAGCCGGTGGTCGAAGCCCAGGGTCAGGAACGCGCGGAGCCGGGGGACGACGGCGCCGTCGACGACGGCGGGCCGCGGCTCCACCGCCCCCACTCCGAGAATCGCGACCTGGGGCTGGTTGATGATCGGCATCCCGAGCAGCGACCCGAAGCCGCCGGGATTGGTGATGGTGAAGGTGCCGCCCTCGACGTCCTCGGGCGCGAGCTGCTTCGCCCGCGCCCGCGCCGCGAGGTCCTTGACGGCCGCGTCGATGGCGCCGACGGCAAGCCGGTCCGCGTCCTTGACGACCGGCACGATGAGGCCCCGGTCGAGGGCGACGGCGATCCCCAGGTTGATGCGCTGGTGGTACACCACGTTCTCGCCGTCGACCGACGCGTTGACCACCGGCGTCGCGGCCAGCGCTTCCGACACCGCCCGGGCGATGTACGCAAGGTACCCTGGGGCGGCCCCCTCGGGGTGCCCGGCCCGGGCCGCGGCGACGGCCGAGAAGTCGACCTCGAACAGGGTATGGACGTGGGCCGACGTCCGCCGGCTCTCGACCATGTGCTCGGCGATGCGCCGGCGCATCACGCTCATCGGCTCGACGCGCGCGCCGGCCGCGCCGGAGGTCTCGGGAGGGGTGGCGTCGGCCACGGCCCCGCCCGCCTGCCCGCGGGCCGCCACGTGGGCCAGCACGTCGGCCTTGGAGACGCGGCCCCCCTCTCCCGTGCCGGTTACCGCCGAGAGGTCCACGCCGTGCTCGGCCGCGAGCCGCCGCACCACCGGCGACAGCCGGACCCGGGAAGCGGGGGCGGGAGCATCGGCAGCCGGACCCGGTGCTCCCACCCGGGACGCCTCCGTCGACGCGGGAGGGGGCGGCGTGGCGGGAGCCGCCGCCTCCTCCCCGGCCACGGCGGCCTCCCCGGCCGCGACGGCCTCCCTGGCCGCGACGGCCTCCCCGGCCGCGCCGATGACCGCGACGACCGAGTTGACCGGCACCGTCTCGCCGGCCCCGGCGCGTATCTGCACCAGCACCCCGCCGGCCGGCGCCGGCACCTCGGCATCCACCTTGTCAGTCGAGATCTCGAACAGCGGCTCGTCCCGGTCGACCGGTTCGCCGACATTCTTGATCCACCGGACGATCGTCCCCTCGGCGATCGACTCGCCCATCTGGGGCATCAGCACGTCGGTAGGCATTCAGCGCGTTCCAGAGCGGTCCGGCGACGGCCGGACGGCTGGCCGGGAGTCTGCGCCGTTCGACGGCGCGCCTTCCGGCAGGGTTGGTCGGGCGGCAAGCGGCGCCGCCGGGCGACGGTTTCCGGGTCAGCGGCCCGTGGCGAGAATCCCCGCTGCATTCGAGCGCCGATGCATCCCGCCTGACTGCGTTGTTCGTCGGTTGCGTATACCCAATGTGCGCCCTCCTCACGCCTTGTCAGGAGGGCGCCTCGCGCTCTCGGTGCAACGCGGGGCCTTCACCAGGGGCTGCTAGGCGTCCAGCACTGCATCCTTGAGGCGGGCCGCGATGCGCGCCTTGACGACGGTCTTGGCGGGAATCTGAATCTGCTCGCCGGTGGCGGGGTTCCGGCCGACCCGGGCCGGCCGTTCCTGCCGCACCAGCTTAACCATACCCGGCAGGGTGAACTCGCCCGAGCGCTTGAGCTCGGTCTCCGATAGTTGCTGCAATTCCTCGAAGAGGTCGCGCACCTCGGTGCGCTTCATCCCGAACCGGTCACCGAAGTGCGCGAACAGCTCGGTCTTGCCCATCCTTCGAGTCTCTGGCATCGGCGTTCTCCCCTGGCAGCGCTACACCGCGGCCGCCGCCGCGTTCTGCGACCGGCGCAGCGTCCCGCCAGTACCGCGCCGGGCGTTTGGTTGTAGAGGGCGTCTGCCCGCGGGCAGACCCCCCGTCGCGGGTGGTCGGCCTGTCGGCTTCGACCCGGCGGGATCCCGGTTCAGCGCGGGATGTCGACCGCGGGCGGCCAGTGGGGGCGGATGGTCTGCCGTCCGCTTCCGGCGCGCCAGTGGCAGCATTCGATTATAGGGGAATTCGGCCCGTCGTGCCCGCCCTCGCGCCGAGCTGATAGCCGTCCCGCAGCCCCCGACCCGCAGCCCCGCCGGCCGGGAGTGACCGCAGCCCCCGCCGCCGGCCGGCGCGGTCGGCCGCGCCCTCGCGAAGCGGGCTCGCCGGGCGCCTGCCTGCCGGGGGAACCCGTTCCCCGCCAGGCGTGCACGGGGGATTCGGGCCGTCGTGCCCGCGCCGCGCCGACCCTCGCGAAGCGCGCCCGCCGGGCGGTTCCCCGGCCGGGGAACCGTTCCCCGCCGACCGTCGCGAAGCACGCTCGCCGGCCGGCCTCCCCGGCCGGGAACCACTCCCCGCCAGCCGTGCGGTGTTCGCACGAAGGGGACAGGACTTCCGCCTCGGACTGGTAGAATTCGCCCGATCATGGCGGAGCCCGTCGAGACCTTCCCGAACCCCGAGCCGGCGCGGGACTACGAGATCGCCATCCGGTGCCCCGAGTTCACGTCCCTGTGTCCGAAGACCGGACTGCCCGACTTCGGCGAGATCCGCATCACCTACGTGCCCGACGCCCGGTGCATCGAGCTCAAGGCCCTGAAGTACTATCTCCTCGGGTTCCGTGACCGCGGGGTCTTCTACGAGCGCCTGACCAACCGGATACTCGACGACCTCGTGGCCGCGTGCGCGCCGCGGCGCATGGTCGTCGTGGGCGACTTCTCGGCCCGCGGCGGCATCACCACCACCGTCACCGCCCGGTACGAGCAATCGGCGCCCGAGTCCCCGGCGGGGCGGGCGTCTCCGCCGGAGTCGGGTTCGTAGAACGGCGCGGAACGCGGCGTGCGGTGGGCGGGACGGGGAGAGGCGGTTGGAGGAACCCGTGGAGACACCGCCCCATCGCGTGGACATCGGCGACGCCCTGGATCTGCACACGTTCGCCCCGCGCGACGTGCCGTCCGTCGTCGAGGAGTACGTCAACGAGGCGCACCGGCACGGGCTGACCCAGGTGCGCTTCATCCACGGCCGCGGCATCGGGGTGCAGCGCCGCGCCGTGCACGCGGTGCTCGAGCGGCATCCCCTCGTCGTCGAGCTGTGGGATGCGCCAGAGTCCCGCCTCGGCGCCACCGTCGCCCGGCTCGCGGGCGGCGGGACGCCGGCCGGGCGCAGAGCCGGCCCGCCTCCCGAAGCCGATGAATCCGCCTGACTCCGTGCCGCCGGGCCGAGTACCGCTGCCGGCCCGGCCGGCCGTCGACGACGGCGAGATGCTCGTGCGGGCCACCCGGCTTCGCGACGAGCTCGCCACCCGCCGCACCGTGCGGGACTTCTCGGAGCGTCCGGTGCCGATGGCCGTCATCGACGCCTGCCTGCAGGCGGCGGCGTCCGCTCCCAGCGGCGCCAACCGCCAGCCCTGGCATTTCGTGGTCGTGACCGATCCCGCGACCCGGCGGCGGATCCGGACCGAGGCCGAGGCGGAGGAGCGCGCGTTCTACCGCGAGCGGGCCCCCGCCGACTGGCTCGAGGCCCTCGCCCCCCTCGGCACCGACGAGCACAAGCCGTTCCTGGAAGAGGCCCCGTGCCTCATCGTCATCTTCGCCCAGCTCTACGACAGGGACGCGGAGGGCGGCAGGCGGAAGCACTACTACGTGCACGAGTCGGTCGGCATCGCCACCGGCATGCTCATCAGCGCCCTCCACCAGGCCGGCCTCGCCTCGCTCACCCACACCCCGAGCCCGATGCGGTTCCTCAACGCCATCCTCGACCGCCCGGCCCACGAGCGGCCGTTCCTCATCCTCGTCGTGGGCCATCCCGCCCCCGGCGCCACCGTGCCCGCCATCACCCGCAAGCCGTTCGACACCGTCGTGAGCCGCCGATGAGGCCCGCGCATCGTCGCCCGCAGGCGGTTCGACCCTCTGGCGGGCCGTCCGATGGGCGAAGGCGTCCGTGCCGGCCCGAAGCGGTGTCGCTCGGGCGCATCGTCACCCGCAGGCGGTTCGACCTCCTTGGCGGGCCGTCCGATGGGCGAAGGCGTCTCGTGCCGGCCCTACGCGGTGTCGTCCGAGCGCACCACCGGTGCCCCCGCACGGCCCGCGTTCGGTGAGCCGAGCCGGTCCCGCCGGCCCCGCCGGTGCACAATAGGCATGGTGTATCCCGAACGCGTTCGGCCCGCCGTCGTCCTCGCCCTGACGATGCTCGTCGCGGGCGCCGCCCGCCCGGCCGCGCAGTCACGCCCCGCCGTCCCGCCCCGCGCGCCCGTGCTCGAGATCGACGCTCCCGCCTCGCTCCGGACCGTCGCCGAACGGGTCGCGCGATTTCCCCTGAGCGGGCTCGCCAACGCCATGCGCCTCGCCGGGTTGACCGACCCCGGCCCCCCGATCGACGTCGTCCTCGTCGCCGAGGGCTCCGAGCTGGCCCGCGGCACGCCGTCCTGGATCTCCGGCTTCGCCGACGCCGGCCGCAGCCTCGTCGTCCTGTTCCCCGAGCGCACCCGGCTTTACCCGACCGACTCGCTCGAGGCGCTGCTGCAGCACGAGGTCGCCCACGTCCTCTTCTCGCGCGCCGCCCGGGGGCGCCCTCTGCCCCGGTGGTTCAACGAGGGGCTGGCCCTCGCGGCAGAGCGGCAGGTGGCGTTCGAGGACCGGTCCCGGGTGGCCTGGACCCGGATGCGCCACGGCGAGATCGCCCTGGCCGACCTCGAGCGCCTGTTCACCGGGGGCCCCGCCGCCACCCGCCGCGCCTACGCCGTCGCCAGCGCCCTCGTCGCCGACGTGCTCGAGCGCCACGGCGACGCCAGCGCCGGGCGGATACTCGCGGGCCTCGGGCGGGACCGGTCCTTTCCCCGCGCGTTCGAGGAGGCGACGGGAGAGCCGCTCGCCGCCGCCGTCGAGCGCTTCTGGCGCCGTCCGGTCTGGATCCGGTGGGTCGCGTTCGCGGGCCGGCCGCTGTACCAGTGGATGGTCATCACCGTGCTCGCCCTCTGCGCCATCTACGCCCACCGCCGCCGCCGCGCCGAGCAGCGCCGCCGCTGGGCGGAGGAGGAGGAGCACGAGCTCGCCGAGGGCCTGCGCCGCGCCGAGCAGCGCCGCCGCTGGGCGGAGGAGGAAGGGGACGAGCTCGCCGAGGACCTGCGCCGGCGCCTGCGCGAGGCGAACCCCCGCGCCCCGGGCAGCGCCTACGACGAGCACTGACCTGCCCGCCGGCGCCGCGGAAGACGACCGGGGGCGGCGCGGGCGCCGGGCAGCGTCTGCGATGACCACTGGACGTGCCCGCCGGCGCCGCGGAAGACGACCGGGGTGGCGCGTGCGCCGGGCAACGCCTGCGACGAGTGTCGACGTGGAGGATGAGAACGCAGCCCGTCTCCCTGGCCTCTTGGTGTCGGTCGCGGTCGGACTCGCGTTTCGGGAAAGTGCCCGGTTGTGCGGGCGTCGAGGCTCGACCCCGTGCTGGCGTTGCACAACGCGCTGGGCGCCGGGGGGCTTCGCAGGCAGATCGCCGGCAGTGACGTTCCGGATCGGTGAGGTCGGCCTCATCCGCGTCATCCCGGGCCTTTGATTTACCGATCGGGACAATATCGCTTGTCAGGCTCCGTCGATTCGTCTACATTCCCGATCGGGAAATCGACTCATGACACCGGCACAGATCGGGCAGTTCGTGCGCAGGACGCGCCGCGCCCAACGACTCCGGCAGGACCAGTTGGCGGGCGCCGCGGGCGTCGGCGTGCGGTTCCTCGTCGAGCTGGAGGCCGGCAAGGCGACGGCCCAGCTCGGGAAGGCGCTCGCGGTGCTGGCGGCGCTGGGCTGCACGCTGCGCATCGAGCCGCCGCCCGGCGCCGCGGACGGTGACCGGCCGACGTGATGCGCGCGCTCACCGTCTGGTGGGAAGGCGCCGTCGTCGGCTCGCTGACCGTCGACCGACACGGCGCGATGCGCTTCGCCTACGATGGCGGCTGGGTCGCGGACTCGTCCGCGGCGCCGCTCTCGGTCTCGCTGCCCAAGCGGCACGAGCCGTTTTCTCCCCGGGCGTGCCGCCCCTTCTTCGAAGGACTGCTGCCCGAGGGCGCGCAGCGCGACGCGGTGGCGGCGGCCCTCGGCGTGTCGCCCGCCAACGAGTTCGCGTTGCTCGAGCGGCTGGGGGGCGAGGTGGCGGGCGCCCTGACGTTGTGGCCCGCCGGCGAGACGCCGCCGCCGACCGGGGTGGCCGGGCCGCCGGCGGTGCTCTCGGACGACGAGCTGGCCGGCCTCCTGGCGAGGCTCGAAGCCCGGCCCTTCCTGGCCGGCACGCGGGGTCTTCGCCTGTCCCTCGCGGGGGCGCAGTCGAAGCTGCCCGTGGTCCTGGTCGACGGGCGGATCGCGCTCCCCGCGCCCGGTCAGCCTACGACGCACATACTCAAGCCGCCCATCGCCCGTTTCGAGGCCACGACGGAGAACGAGTCGTTCGCGATGCGTCTCGCCGCCGCTCTCGGACTCGACGCGGCGCCGGTCGAACCGTATCGCGTCGGCGAGGGTCCGCCGTGTCTGCTGATCGGCCGCTACGACCGCCGGCGAGGACCGGGGGGCATGGTCCGCCGCCTGCACCAGGAGGACTCCTGTCAGGCCCTCGGCGTCGTCGCCGGCCGGAAGTACGCGGCCGAGGGCGGACCCGGGTTCCGGCAGTGCTTCGATCTGGTCCGGCGGGCCTGCTCCAGACCCGCCGTCGAGCTGCTCAAGCTGCTCGATGCGGCCATCGTGCAGGTGCTGCTGGGGAACGCGGACGCGCACGGCAAGAACTACAGCCTTCTGTATCGGGAGGACGGCATCGCGCTCGCGCCGTTGTACGACTTGCTCTCGACGGTTGCGTATCCGGATCTGTCCCCGGTGTTCGCCATGAAGGTCGCGCGGCGCGGCACCCTCGAGGAACTGCGCCGAGGCGACTGGGACCGCTTCGCCGGCGGCGTCGGGCTCGGCGCGCCCATCGTCCGGCGGCGGGTCCGGGAGCTGACCGACCTCGCGCTCGAACGGGCCGAGGGGGCTGCGGACGGCCTGTCGCGGTCGGGCCTGGACGAGAACGCGCTCGCCCGATGTGCCGCACGCAGCATGGACCGCGCCCGGCGGCTCGCCCTGACCGTCTGAATCCCGGAGGGTGCGGATGCGTGTCGTTCCGCGAGCCCGAGCGCCCCGGGGACGAAGCACCGAAGCGAGCCAACAATAGCCAACAATTCAGCCATCAAGAACATGTGTTAGCATCTCGGTATGCCGGCTCGACCCGTTCAGATCTCGATGGATGCGGAGCTTCTTCAACGCATCGACGCCGATCCCGAGGTCCGCCAACGGGGCAGGTCCGTCTTCATCCGCTCGGCGATCGAGATGTACCTGCGCGCCCGACAGCGACGGGAGATCGACGAGCAGCTCCGGAACGCCTACGCCGGACACGCCGACGAGCTGCTGGCGGAGATCAGCGACCTGATGGACGTCCAGGAATGGCCGCGAGAGTGAATCGCGGCGAGATCTGGCGTCTGCACCGGCCGCGCCCCGACAAGCGCCGTCCGGTCGTGGTCATCAGTCGGCCCTCTCTGATACCCCTCTTGCATACGGTGATCGTGGCTTCGGTGTCGTCCACCTCGCGCGGCGCGCCCACCGAGGTGCCCGTCGGCGTGGAGGAGGGCCTGAAGCAGGCGTCGTGCGTCAACCTGTGCAATCTCTTCACGGTACCCCAGAGTCAACTGCAGAGCTTCGTCGGCACTCTTGGTCCGGACAAGATGCGCCGGCTGTGCCGCGCCCTGGCGATCGCCACGGGATGTGACGCGTAGGGCTGCGCTCGACGCGAGTGCGTCGACGGTCAGAAGAACAACTGAACCAGGTCGTCGTCGATCTCGGTGATGGTGGACCGGTTCGAAGGCCACACGGGCGTGGCGAGCGAGTCCTCCCAGCGGTCGAGGCGCTCCTGCAGGTCGCGCAGGCGTTCGGGAAGCCGGTCGGCGAGGTTGGCGCGTTCGGCCTCGTCGTTCTCGAGGTCGTAGAGCAGCGAGACCTGCCCGTGGGGCGACGCGTCCGGACAGTCCCGCAGCGGGAGGAGCAGTCGGGTGCCCGGCGCGAGCGATGCTGGTGCCTGCCATGCTGCCGGTTCTCGGATGGTCGCATGAATCCGGTACCCTGGGAGCCGTGACGAAGTCATCGCTCCCATCCGGCGGCGGTGCTTCGTTTGCGGCCGCCGGGCCGTTGCCGATCTCCCACCGTGTCAACCGCGAGGCGGTGGTGGTGCTGGGGTGGGGCCGGGCGATCCTCATGCAGCTCGCGCATCCCCTCGTGGCGGCCGGCGTCGGCGCCCACAGTGGCTTCGACGCCGGGGCCCTGGCCTACGTGCAGCGCATGCGCAGCACTATCGGGGCGATGCTCTCGCTCACCTTCGGCACCGAGTCGGAGGTCCGGGAGACGGCCGGCCGCATCAACGCCATCCACCGCCGCGTGCATGGCCGGCTGGATTGCGCGGTCGGCGGCTACCCGGCGGGCACCCCGTACGACGCCACGGACCCGGCGCTGCTGACGTGGGTCCACTGCACCCTCATCGACAGCCAGCTTCGCACCTACGCCCTGTTCGTGGGACCGCTGGCGCCCGACGAGGAGGACCGCTACTGCGCCGAGGCGGCGCAGATTGGCCCGCTGTTCGGGGTCGCCGCGGGCGATCTGCCCGACACGAAGGGCCGCCTCGACGGCTACCTGGAGCGGATGCAGCGGGAGGATCGGCTCGCGGTAGGCGAGGGCGCACGGCGCCTCGCGGGGGCGCTGCTCGCACCGCCGGGGAGGCGGTGGGTCGCTCCCGCGTTGTGGTTGGGCCGGCTCACCACCGTGGGGCTGCTGCCGGCGTTCATCCGCGACGCCTACGGGTTCCCGTGGCGTGCGCGGGATGCCAGGAGGCTGCGGTCGGCTGCCGCGGTGCTGCGCGCCGCCCGGCGGGTCACGCCGCCAGCGCTGCGGGAGTGGCCTGCAGCGAGGAAGGCGCGCTCGCGGCACGGGGTCCCTTCGGGCGCGCCTGCCGCCGGCCCTCCGGCGGAGTGACGGTCGCTGACGCCCCACGTTCCGGAACGGCTGATCCGACTCCATCAAGGTAATCGTGCCGCCGGAGCGGTGGCGGAGCCCGAATGGTGCCAGGCAGCGGAGGATTCGTGTGAACCGATCGGAAGCGGCAGAACACCGGGTTCTTCCGCACGCTGTTGCCGCGCTCCTCCTCGGCCGGTTCCCGGACACGCTGGAAGACGTATGGGTCCACGTGGCGCTCGGCAAGGTCGAGAAGGCGCGCCAGACGATCGACGCCGTGCCCGAGCGGCATCCGTTCGATCTCGGGTATCGTGAGGTCGAGCGCGTGGACCGGGGAGTCGTGCGCCCGCGTGCTCGATGACGACGCCAGACCGCGGACTCTCGCTCGCGGATGGGCGGAGCGGCCGGTCGCAGGAGGAAGTGCGTGAGCAGGGACGATTCGATCGCGGTCGCGCTCCGCCAACCGGTGGGCGCCGAGTTCCGTCTGTGCGCCTTGCAGGTGAATCCGCGCCACTACTCGGGCACGTACCGCGGCCAGCCGCCAGCGGCGGTGGACGAAGCGGCGTACGCCCGGGGCCTCGTCGAGAAGGCGGTGATGCTGGGGATCACGGTGCTCGCGGTGACCGACCATAATCACGTGGGCGGGGTCGCGGCGATTCGGGCGGCAGCAAGCGACCGCGCGATCCACGTCTTTCCGGGTTTCGAACTGGCCTCGACCGAGGGCATACACGTACTCTGTTTCTATCCTCCGGGTTTCACGGAGGAGCGACTGGGACGTTGTCTCGGAGAGTTCGGTGTTCGCGAGACGATGGTGTCCAGCGACGTCTGCAACAAGTCGTTCTCGGATCTGCTCTCCTGCGTGCGCGACCAGGGCGGCATCTCGATCGCGGCGCACGTCACCCACAAGAACGGGCTGCTCAAGGCGCTCCAGGGACAGGCCCGGATCCGCGCCTGGAGGGACGACAACCTGCTTGCGATTCAGATTCCCGGCGGAGTGCAGGACCTTCCGGAGGACGTGCGACCCATCGTCGATAACAGCAACCCCGACTACCGCCGGGAACATGCGCCGGAATCGAACCTCGCCATCGCGGTCCTGAATGCGCGTGATGTGCAATCGCCGGCCGATCTGGACGATCCGGGGGCAACGTGCTGGGTGAAGATGTCCGACGTCAGTATCGAGGGTCTGCGGCAGGCGTTCCTGGATCCCGGGTCGCGGATTCGTCTGCACTCCGATCCGTCGATCGAGGAGCATGCCGAGCTGGTTGCGATGGCCTGGGAGGGGGGCTTCCTGGACAACACCGCGGTTCGTTTCAATCGGAATCTGAACGTGTTGGTCGGCGGCCGGGGCGCGGGCAAGTCGACGGTCGTCGAGAGCCTGCGTCACGTGCTCGGACTGGAGCCGTTGGGCGAGGACGCCCGGGCGATTCATCGGGGAATCGTCCGCCACGTGCTCCGAAGCGGCACGAAGGTGTCACTTCTCGTACGGTGCCATCGCCCGGCGCCTCGGGACTACCGGATCGAGCGCACGATCCCGAATCCACCCGTGGTCCGCGACCAGGAGACGGGGGAAGTGCTGAACGTGACCGCGGCGGACGTTTTTCCCGGCGTGGAGATCTACGGTCAGCACGAGATCTCGGAACTCACCGGGAGTCCCGAGAAGCTGACCCGGCTGCTCGAGCGGTTCGTCGAGCGGGACGATACCGTGGGCAGCCGGAAGCACGCATTGCGCCAAGCGCTGGAGAAGTCGCGCCGCCGGATACTCGCCGCCCGCGAGGAGCGCGCTCGAATCGACGAACGGTTGGCCGCCCTGCCGGGACTGGAAGAGACGCTGAAGCGATACCGGGACGCGGGCCTGGAGGAGAGTCTCAGGGAGCAGAGCCTGCTGGTGCGGGAGGAGCGCGTGCTCGACACGGTGCCGGAGCGTCTACGGCCGTTCCGCTCGTGTCTGGAAGAACTGCGGCAGGCGCTGCCGATAGACAGGACCTTCGTGTCGGCCCGCGCGCTGGAGGATCTCCCCGGGAAAGACATACTCGCCCGCGCCGATGGCGTGCTGGAGGAGCTGAACAGGGGCATCGAAGACGTAGTGAAGGCGCTGGACACGGCGATTCAGCGAGCCGATCAGGGTATCGAGGGTGTTCGCGAACTGTTCGAGGCGCGCCGGGGCGCGGTGCAGTCCACATACGAGAAGAAGCTCCGGGAGCTTCAGAAGGCCCGCATCGACGGCGAGGAGTTCATTCGGCTCCGGCGTCGCATCGAAGAGCTGCGTCCGCTGAAGGAGCGGCAGTCGGCGTTGACGCGGACGGAGGCGGACGAGGGGGAAACTCGCCGGAGCCTGCTGGCCGAATGGGAGGACGCCAAGGCGGGCGAGTTTCGGGCACTCGAGCGCGCCGGCAAGCGCGTTACCCGCGAGCTCGAAGGCCGGGTGCGTGTGCGGGTCGAGTTTGCCGGAAATCGTGAGTCTTTGTTTCAGCTACTCCGCGACGAAGTCGGGGGGAGGCTGTCCGAGGCGATCAATGCCCTGCGCGGTGCCGACAGCCTGTCGCTGGGCGCGTTCGTGCAGGCTTGTCGCACGGGCGCCGGTGCTCTCACCGAGGAGTTCTCCATCGTCGGCGCGCAGGCCGAGCGCTTGGCGCAGGCTTCTCCCGCGGTCCTGATGCGGATCGAGGAGCTCGATATTCCGTCCACGACGAAGATCGAGCTCAACACCGCGGCTCCGGACGCGCCGGCGACTTGGCAGGCGCTCGATAGACTGTCCACGGGCCAGAAAGCGACCGCCGTGCTACTGCTCCTGTTGCTGGAGTCCGCCGCGCCGCTCGTGGTCGATCAGCCCGAGGACGATCTCGACAATCGTTTCATCACCGAGGGCGTCGTGCCGCGCATGCGCGAGGAGAAGCGCCGCCGTCAGTTCCTTTTCGCTACCCACAACGCGAACATCCCCGTGCTGGGAGACGCCGAGCTCATTCTCGGCCTCAGCGCATCGGGTGAAGCGGACTCGGGGAGCGCAAGAACCGTCCCCGAGCATATGGGCTCAATCGACGCGCGGCCGGTGCGGGAGCTGATCCAGGAGCTGCTCGAGGGTGGCGAGGATGCGTTCGAGCGGCGGCGCCGCAAGTACGGCTTCTGAGGTGGGACGGTGACGAAGACGGAGCTGCGCGAGCTGATCGCGAACGGCGAGAGTTCCCGCGTCGATTTCAAGCGCGACGTCATCGAGAATCGCCAGTTGGCGAAGGAGCTCGTCGCGTTCGCCAATCTGCAGGGTGGATGCGTCCTGCTTGGGGTCGATGACGACGGGAGCGTTCGCGGGCTGGCCAGGGGCGATTCGCCGGCCGGCCCGGGGGACGATGCGGCGCCGCGCACTCACCAGCACCTGGAAGAGTGGGTGATGCAGGCCTGCCGGGACAAGATACGCCCCGAGATCATCCCCTACTTCGAGATCTTCCGGGACGTCGAGCCCGGCCGCGACGTGGCGGCGGTTCGGGTCGAGCGCGGGTGGAGCGTGCACCACGTGTGGCACAACCAGCGGCGCACGTACTACGTGCGGGTCGGCAGCGTGAGCCGCGAGGCGAGCCCCGAGGAGTTGGCGCGCCTGTTCCAGCAGCGCGGCGCTTTCCGCCCCGAGCTTCGACCGGTGTCGGGCACGTCGATCGCGGATCTCGATCGCCGGCGCCTCGAAGACTACTTCCGCCACGTTCGCCAGCAGGAGACGCCGGAGTCGAGGCCGTCGGACGACTGGCGACGGGAGACCGCGGCGTGGGCCAGGAACGAGGATGAGACGAACTGGAGGTCTCTGGTCGAACTTCGGGAGCAGGAGTGGCTGGCGGCGCGGAGCGCCGAATGGGCCTCTCTCCTCGTCAACACGGAGTTCCTCGACGACAGCGACCGGCAGCCGGCGACCGTCGCCGGGCTGCTGCTCTTCGGCAGTCGTCCCACCCGGTACCTGCCCCAGGCGAAGATCGATGCGGTTGCCTACTTCGGGCGGGAGAAGGACTACGATGCCAGGGAGCGTCGCACGTTGCGGGGGCCGATCGTCCGTCTGAAGGGTGCTGACGGTACCGTGCTGGAACCCGGTCTCGTGGAACAGGCGGTGGAATTCGTCAGACGGAACGTCGAAACGGTGGCTCTCGAGGACGGCGTCCGGCGGCAGCCACGATGGGACTATCCCGAAGAGGCGGTTCGCGAGGCGGTCGTCAACGCGATCGTGCACCGCGACTACCTCCTGTCCGGGACCGACATCGAGATCGGCATCTACGCGGATCGTCTCGAGGTTGTGTCGCCCGGCCGCCTGGCGAACGGCATCACGCCGGCCCGCATGCGTAGCGGATGCCGGAGCGCGCGCAACGAGCTGTTGAAGGACGTGATGCGGGACTACGGGTACGTCGAGCACATGGGGATGGGCGTACCGCGAAAGATCGTGCGCGGCATGCGCGATCACAACGGCACCGAGCCGGAACTGCTCGAAGAAGACGAGCGCTTCACGGTGAGACTGTGGAAGTCCGCGGAGTCCTGACCTGCACGCCGGCTTTGCGCCGGGGCCGGCGGCACGGCGTTTATCGCCAGCGCCGGCGCCCTGTCCAGTGCTGCCTCTTGAACGCCGATGATGAAGTTCCTCCGCGACCCCGCGTCATCATCATGGCTGACGCCGCCGGCCCGCTCGCCTTCCGGGTCGCTTTGCCCCGCGGAACCAGGGTTCGATCCGTCTATTGCCCACCGGGCGTCCCCTCCTGCACGCGCGCCCCGCGCAGCAGGTTCTCCATCCCGTAGTTCCCCTCGTGACAGGCGTACTCGTACATGGGGCCGGCGAAGCGGCGCATGGGGACGGACGCGGTCCACGGGCGCGTGTAGGTGTCGGGGTCGTTCACCGTGTAGTGGTGCTCGATGGTGTCGGCGTCGACCCGGGTGAAGCGCTCCACCAGGGTCAGGCCGCCGCTCGCCCCGGGGCAGCAGTTGAACGAGTTGGTGTAGATCTCGTCGCGGAAGTTCGTGGTCTCGACGACGAGGGTGTCGCCCTCCCAGCGGCCGCGCGAGTCGCCCATCCAGAGCCGAACCCGGTCGTCGACGGGCGGGCCGCCGGCGAGGGGGATGATGCGCGGCTCGTGGATCATCTCCTGCAGCATCACCACGTAACCCGGCGTCTGCAGGACGAGGAAGTGGTTGTTGTAGCCGCCCGGCCGCTTCGGGGCGCCGCGGGTGACGCAGCGCTCGGCCATGGTGCGGCCGGTCCAGTGGTCGCTGTCGCGGGCCCAGCCCGCCCGCGTCTCGCCGGCGGGAGTGCGCGGCGGCAGGCGGCCGTCCGGCGGGTCGATGACGAGCGACGTCCGGGCGAGGGCGGTGCCGCGCTCCCACCAGAAGTCGTTGTAGGTGCCGGGGTCGCCCGGCGGGGGCGGGCGGTCGTTGCGGCCGACGTTGGCGGCGTCGATGGCCGCGACCTCCTCGTCGGTGTAGACGGCCCGGCCGGCCACGCTCTCGGGGCGCTCGAGGGGGGTGGTGGTCGAGTTGGTCCACAGCCCCTGGAGGTCGGGCTGGCCGTCGGGCGTGCGCGGCGCGGTCCACCCGTCCTGGGCCGACGCGGCGCCGGGGACCGCCAGGGTCGCGGCGATCACCGCGAGCGAGAACCGTCTTCCAATCATGTCGACCTCCAACGGCGTGTCGCCGCGGCCGCCGTTCGACGCCGCGCGAGCCGGAACCGGTTGCGTGCGTTCGGGCGACCCGAGTCAGCCCGGCGACGCTGATCGGGCAATCGTCGCCCGAGCTCCATCGGGCAATCGTCGCCCGGGCCTCGACTCTCCGCCCCCGTCGCCGGCGATTCCGGCTTCCGCCCGACCACCATCGTGCGGCCGCGCCGCGCGGCCCGCCACCCTACGGATCGAGGCCCAGAAGCCGCGCCGGATTGTCGCGGATCATGACGTCGATGTCCGCGTCGCTGATGCCTTCCCCCCGCAGCCCGTCCATGAGGGCGTTCAGGCCGTCGGGGTGAAGCGGGTTCCCCGCCTGGCCCAGGTCGGACGCCAGCAGGAAGTGCCGGGCGCCGTACTCGCGAATGGCGTCGGCGTAGTCGGCGTACGAGAACTGGCCGTTCATCACGGCGAGCCACACCAGCTCGATGACCACGTCGTGATCGGCCATCGCCCGGAGCTGGTCGGGGGTCGGCGACTGCCCGAGCCCGTGGGTGACGAGAATCTGCTCGACGCCGCGGGCGCGCGCCTCGGGAATCAGGGCCAGCACCTCCTCGGGCGACGAGTGCCCCATGGCGAGCACGAGGTCGTGCTCGGCGACGAGGTCGAAGATCTCGCCGAGGGCGGGGTCCATCTCGCCGCCGCGCATGACCGGCACGAACGCGCCGGGGTCGCCGGCGCGGGTCATCCAGAACTCGGCGTCGAATGTCGGCAGCCACACCACCTTGCCCCGCCCGCCGGAGAACGCCACCATCTGGCGCACCACCTCGGCGTTCAGCCCGCCGACGGAGTGGTTGAGGGCGACGCCGCCGAAGATCTCGAGGCCGGGCACCTCCTGCATCGCCAGCCACGCCCGGTCCGCGGTCATCGTGAAGTGGTTCTTGAGGACGAGCCCGCGCATGCCGGCCCGCTTCGCGATGCGCGCGATCTCGAGGTCGCCGACCGAGCGGGGTCGCGAGTCGGGCCCCGAGTGCACGTGGAAGTCGATGACGCCGGCCAGGCTGGTGGTCTGTGCCGCCGCCGGTTGAACCAGGACGACGCCGATCAACGCCGCCGCACCCGCCGCTGTCCACCGTCTCATTGCGTAATCCTCTCCGCGTAATCCTCACCGGGAGCCCCGGGGCGGGAGTCGCTGCACGCGCGACCCCGGGCCATTTGCCCGGCGCCATTGGCGACCGGCGCTATCCGCCCGCCGCCCGTTCCCGGCCGGGCTCGTCTTGCCCGGTTCCGCCCGGCCCTGCTCCAGCGACCGCCGCCCTTCACCGCCCGGCGCCATCGACGGCCAGGCGTTTACCCGCATTGCGGTTTCGCCGCCTGGCACCGCCCGGCCGACCCGGACCGACCGATCGGCTCGATCCCGAATGTTCCTACTGCCCGGCCGCCTCGCCCGCCGGCGGCACGTTGCCGTTCGGCTTGAGCGCGGCCACGCCGGGCCCCCCGGACGGCCCGCGCAACGTGAACCAGAGCGTCCCCTCCCGGTCGCGGTCGAGCTTGGGCGTGTGCGCCCGCAGCTCGGGGAACGGGAAGTAGGTGAAGTCGCCGGTCTCCTGGTCGAACCGCACCAGCGAGTTGTAGATGCCGTTCTCGACCCACAGGTTGTCGTCGGCGTCGGGCCAGACGTCGTAGGGGTTGCCGTCCTTGAGGGGCAGCTCGAACTCGGTGACGGTCCCCGTCGCCGGGTCGATCCGCGAGATGGCGTTGCCGAAGTAGTGGGCGGCCCACACCTTGCCGTCGCTGTCGATGGCGGGGCGCCGCGCGGGATTGGCCATCGGGTACGACCGCCACGCCGCCGTCTCCTGGTTGTACATGAAGATGGCGGGGGTGTGCAGGCCCACCGCCCAGACGCGGTCCTGCCGGTCGACGACGATGCCGTAGCCGCTGAACCCGGCCAGGGGCTCCCACTCGGTGAAGTCGTTGGCGTCGAGGTCGAAGCGGCCGATGCGGCCGGCCGAGGCGAAGTAGGTGTACCAGAACTGCCCGCGCGAATCGACCCAGACGCTGTGCGGCCCCGCGCCCTTCGTGGGCATCGGGTATCGGGTCATCTCGCCGGTGGCGGGGTCGAGCTCGCCGAAGTGGTCGCCGGTCAGCTCGACCCAGTAGACGCGGCCGCGGTGCTCGACGATGCCGTGGGGGGTGACGTTGATGTTCCCGGGGTTCTCGATCCAGAGCTCGTCGGTGCGCGCCTCGAAGTCGGGTTCGCGGCTGTCCATGCGGATGATCGAGTTCGAGCCGTTGCCCGACACCCAGATGACCCCCGGCTCGGCAAGGCTCGCGAAGACGCTGTGGATGCTGCCGCGCGGCGGCGCCCCGTTCGCGAGCAGGCGCTGCGGTCCGCGGTTCAGCTCGTACTCGATGTAGACCGCCTCGGACAGGGCCTCCTCGTCGCGGACGAGGGGATCGAGCTCGAGGTCGCGGGGCTCCGACCCGGGCCCGAAGAGCGAGGTCAGGTACTGGATGATCAGCTCCTTCTCCTCCACCGATACCAGGTCATGGGTGACCTGCGGCACGCCGGGCGCCATGTTGGCGACGCGGCCGTCGACGTCGAACATGCGGTCGACCGCCTGCCGCCAGCCGTTCTCGTTGCGCGGCCCGCGGCGATGGAACCCGGCCGGGCCGTGGCAGCCGAAGCAGCCCCGCAGCATGATGTCGCGGGCGGGGTGGGGCGGATAGAGGGTGTCGAAGTCGACGATCTCCGCCGCCCGGCCGTCCGCGGCGCCGCCGCCGTAGTTGCGCTGGGCGCTCGCGCCCCGCGCCGCCGCGCCCTCCTCGGGGCCCGCTCCCAGCGCCGTCAGGGCGATGTCGACGGTGGTCGCCTCGCCGGCCCGCACCTCCACCGTCGCGGTCGGCGACTCGAACGCCTCCTCGATCACCGACACGTCGTAGGTGCTCGGCGGCAGGTTGTAGATGTGGTAGCCGCCGTCCACGGTGTAGACGGTGTAGGCGATGCGGTGGACGGTGTCGTGCGCCTTCACGCGGAGGGCGCGCACCTCGCCGTGGTCGGCCGTCACGCGGCCCGCGATGACGCCGCTGTCGCCGTCCTGGGCGAGGGCGGCCCCCCCAGGGAAGCCGGCGCCGGCGAGCAGCATCGCCCCCGCCGCGATGATGGCGGCGACGGGACACCGGGCGCCGCCGGTACGTGGTTGCTTCGACATCGTCTCCACCTCGGTTTGCGCGATTGTCTCCTGGGAGTATAGGCGAGACCGGAGCGGCACGACATGTCGGGCCTTTCGGCGCCCGCGACCGCCCTGTTCCGCGGGTGTAAGATCGGCGAATGGTGCGAGCCGTCGCCGCCGCCCTGGTCGCGGTGCTGGCCGGGGCCGCCCCCGCCGGCGCCGGTGCGGCGGGACCGCGCCCGTACCCGGCCGGCGCGAGCACCGCGCCGGCGTCGTCGGGGCAACCGGCATCGGCCACCGCGCCGTCGCCGCAACGGGCCCTGCTCGATCGGTACTGCGTCACCTGTCACAGCCAGCGGCTGCAGACGGGGGGGCTCGCCCTCGATGTCGCGGACGTGTCCCGCGTCGGCGCAGCGCCCGACGTCTGGGAGCGGGTGGTCCTGAAGCTGCGCGGCGGCATGATGCCCCCGGCCGGGCGGCCGCGCCCCGCCGGGCCGATCCTCGACGAGCTGCGCGGGTGGCTCGAGGCCGAGCTCGACGGCGCCGCCGCCGCGACCGTCGAGCCGGGCCGGGTGCCGACCCACCGCCTGAACCGGGCCGAGTACGCCAACGCCGTCCGCGACCTCCTGGCCCTCGACATCGACGCCGAGGCGCTGCTGCCGGCCGACGACACCGGCCACGGGTTCGACAACCTCGCGGGCACCCTCGCCCTCTCGCCGGCCTTGATGGAGCGCTACCTGTCGGCGGCCCGGCGCATCAGCCGCCTCGCCGTCGGCGACCCCGCTATCGGGCCGGGCCTGACCTCCCGCACCTACACCGTCCCCATCGCGATGGCCCAGAACGACCGCATGAGCGAGGCGCTGCCGTTCGGGTCGCGCGGCGGCCTCGCGGTGCGCCATCGCTTTCCCCTCGACGGCGAGTACGTCCTCACCGTCCGGTTGAAGCGGAGCGTCTACGAGTACATCGTCAACCTCGACGAGGCGCACGACCTCGACGTGCGGATCGACGGCCGGCGGGTGGCCCGGTTCACCGTCGGCGGCGCCGAGCCGGGGAGGCCGGCCCCGGTCAGCTTCTCGGGCACGTTCGTGGCGGCGGGGGCCTCCGACTACCCGACCCAGGACTGGGACGACTACCGCACCGGGGCCGACGCGGGCCTCGTCGTGCGCGTCCCGGTGCGGGCCGGCGCCCGGTCGGTCGGGGTGGCGTTCGCCGACAAGTCGTGGGAGCACGAGGGGGTGCTCCAGCCCGAGCTGCGGGAGTACGGCGCCACCGTCACCGAGACCACCGACACGTCGTCCCGGCCCGAGGGGCCCGGGCTGGAGAGCGTCACCATCGACGGGCCCTACGCGGCGACGGGACCGGGCGAGACCGCGAGCCGGTCGCGCCTCTTCGTCTGCCGCCCCGACGGCGCGGACGCCGGGGGGGAAGGCTGCGCCCGGACCATTCTCGCCCGCCTCGCGCGGCGCGCGTACCGCCGCCCCGTCGGCGAGGCCGACCTCGAGCCGCTGCTCGCCTTCTATCGGGAGGGCCGGGCCCTGTACCGGGATGGTCGGGCCGTCGACGCGGATGGTCGGGCCGACGGCCGTCGGGCCGACGGCCGGGCGGGCGGTGCCCTCGACCGCGAGCGCGGAACCGTCGACCGTGAGGGCGGTGCCGCTGGCCGCGAGGGCGGAGCCGTCGACCGCGAAAGCGGAGTCGCCGGCCGTGAGGGTGGAGCCGCCGGCCGTGAGGGCGAAGCCGTCGACCGCGAAAGCGGAGCCGCCGGCCGTGAGGTCGGAGCGGTCGACCGCGAGCGCGGTGCCTCCGGCCGGTTCGAGGCCGGCATCCAGGCCGCCATCGAGCGCCTCCTCATCGACCCGGAGTTCCTCTTCCGCATCGAGCGCGACCCGGCCGGCGCCGCTCCCGGCGCCCCCTACCGGCTGACGGACCTGGAGCTCGCCTCGCGCCTGTCGTTCTTCCTGTGGAGCAGCATCCCGGACGAGGAGCTGCTCGACGTCGCCGAGCGGGGCCGGCTCTCCGACCCCGGCGTGCTCGATGGCCAGGTGCGGCGCATGCTGGCGGACGCCCGCGCGTCGGCCCTCGTCGACAACTTCGCCGGCCAGTGGCTCTCGCTGCGCAGCGTCGAGGGCATCGCTCCCGACCCCAACCTCTTTCCCGGCTTCGACGAGAACCTGCGGCAGGCGCTGCGGCGCGAGACCGAGCTGTTCTTCGAGAGCCAGCTTCGCGAGGACCGGAGCGTCGTCGAGCTGCTCTCGGCCGACTACACGTTCCTGAACGAGCGTCTGGCCCGGCACTACGGCATTCCCGGCGTCACCGGCAGCCGCTACCGGCGGGTGACCCTCGCGGGCAAGGGGCCCGCCGCGGCCCGGCGCCTCGGCCTCCTCGGCCACGCCAGCATCCTCGCCGTGACCTCCTACGGCAACCGCACCTCGCCGGTGCTCCGGGCGAAGTGGCTGCTCGAGAACGTGCTGGGGACGCCGCCGGCTCCGCCCCCGCCGGACATCCCGCCCCTGCCCGCCGGGGGCGAGGCGGGCGAGCCGCGCACCGTGCGCGAGCGGCTCGCGCAGCACCGGGCGAACCCCGCCTGCGCCGCCTGCCACGCGCCGATGGACCCACTGGGCTTCGCCCTCGAGAACTTCGACGCCATCGGCCGGTGGCGGACCACCGACGCCGGGCTCCCCGTCGACGCCTCGGCCGTGCTCGCCGACGGGCTCACCACGTTCGAAGGCCCCGGCGGGCTGCGGCGGGTGCTCCTCGACCGTTCCGGGCAGTTCGTCGAGACGGTGACCGAGAAGCTCCTCGTCTATGCCCTCGGCCGCGGCGTGGAGCACCACGACCGCCCGGTCATCCGCGCCATCGTGCGCGGGGCGGCCGGGGACGACCACCGGTGGTCGTCGCTCATCCTGGGCATCGTCGAGAGCGCGCCGTTCCGCATGCGGAGGTCGGAGTCATGATCATCACCAGGAAGGCGATTCCCCGCCGGACGGTGCTGCGCGGGGTCGGGGCGGCGGTGGCCCTGCCCCTGCTCGACGGCATGGTGCCGGCGGCGACCGCCCTCGCGCAGACCGCGGCGCGGCCGGTTCCCCGGTTCGGGGTCGTCTACATCCCCAACGGGGTCGTCATCGACGAGTGGACGCCGGCCGGGGACGGCGCGGGGTTCGCGTTCTCGCCCATCCTCGCCCCCCTCGAGCCGTTCCGCGACCGCGTGCTGGTGCTGAGCGGCCTGACCCAGAACGTGAACGGCCTCACCGCGCGGAGCGGGGCGGTGCACGGCCGCTGCGCGACCAAGTTCCTCACCGGGGCCATCCCGCGGCCGTTCGGGCAGGAGGGGAACGACTTCCTCGCCGACGTCTCCCTCGACCAGCTCGTCGCGCGGGAGATCGGCGGCGAGACGCCCATCGGGTCGCTCGAGCTGTCGCTGGAGTCGGGCGACAAGGGGGCCGGGACCTGTGACGGCGGCTACAGTTGCACCTACAGCCACACCATCTCGTGGCGGGGGCCGCGCACCCCGCTGCCCATGGAGCACAACCCGCGGGTGGTGTTCGAGCGGATGTTCGGCGACGGCGGCAGCACCGACCCCGCCGCGCGCCGGGCGCGAGCCAGGCGCCGCCGCAGCCTCCTCGACTCGGTCCGCGGCAAGGCGGCGGACCTGAGCCGCGGCCTCGGTTCGAGCGACGCGGCCCGGCTGGGCGAGTACCTCGACGCGGTGCGCGACATCGAGCGGCGCATCCAGGGGGCCGAGGCGCAGGCGGCGCGCGAGCTGCCGGCGTTCGACCAGCCGGCGGGGGTGCCCGCGGGCTTCGCGGACCACGCGCGGCTCATGTTCGACCTGCAGGTGCTCGCGTGGCAGAGCGACCTCACCCGGGTCGTCACGTTCATGGTCGGGCGCGAGTTCAGCAGCCGCACCTATCCCGAGATCGGCGCCCCCGGCGGGCACCACCCGCTGTCGCACGAGGGCAGCGCGGCCAGCCGCGAGCAGCTCGTCCGCATCAACAAGCATCACGCCGAGCAGTTCGCCTACTACGTGGACCGGCTCGCGGCGACCCCCGACGGCGACGGGTCGCTGCTCGATCACGCCATCGTCTACTACGGCGCGGGCATGGCCGAGGGCGACCACCGGCCGTGGAACCTGCCCCTGGTGGTGGCCGGCGGGGGCGGGGGACGACTCGCGGGCGGCCGGCACCTCCGTTTCGCCGGCGGGGCCGGCGGCGGCCGGTCGGTCGACGGCGGCACGCCTCTCGCGAACCTGCACGTAACGGTGCTCGAGAAGCTGGGGATGCGCGTGGACCGGCTGCACGACAGCACCGGGCGGCTGGACTTGTAGCGGTGTGTGTCACGGGAACGAATTCGCGGTTCGATTCGCGCTGCGCTCGGTACGGCCGCCTCCGGGTCGCGGTTCCATCGTCGGTCAGGGCCGGGAGCGCAGGGGGCACGAGGCGCCCAGTTGACAGGAAACGACCCGCGCCCTGATTGGCGACAGTCGGCAGCGCGACCTCAGCCGATGGTTCGTCCCGGTCACGACGGAATCGCCGGGCCGCCACTCGGCAACAGGAAACGACCCATGCACTGGTTGGCGACGGCCGGCAGCCCGACGATTGCCGCCGACGGCTCGTCTCGGTCGCGACGGAACCGCCGGGCCGTGACGGCTCTGGTCGCGGTGCTGGGGGTGGCGCTCGTCTCGGCATCCGGCGCCGCGCGCGCTCAGACGGGCGCGCAATCCGGCGTGGCCTCGCTCATCACGGCCGTGCGCGACGGCGACGCGGCCGAGCTTCGCGCCCGCCTGGCCGGACCGGTCGACGTGGACGCGCGGCAGCCGGACGGCGCGACGGCCCTCCACTGGGCGGTGCACCACGAGGACGTGGTCGCGGCGGAGCTGCTGCTCGGGGCCGGGGCCGGCACCGACGCGGCCAACGACCTCGGGGTCACCCCGCTGCTCATGGCCTGCCGGCGTGGCCACGGCGTCCTCGTCGAGCGGCTGCTGGCGGCCGGCGCCGACGCGAACGCGGCCCTGCCGAGCGGGGAGACCGCGCTGATGGCGGCGGCCCGCGCGGGCAGCGTAGAGGCGGTGAACGCCCTGCTGGCGCGCGGCGCGCGGGTGAACGCGACCGAGGCGACGCGCGGCCAGACCGCCCTGATGTGGGCGGTCGCGAACCGGCGGCCCGCCGTCACGCGGGCGCTCCTCGACCACGGCGCCGACGTCGGCGCCCGGACCGTCACCCGCCGCCGGGTCTACAACATGGGGGGCAGCCGGTCGGCCGGATCGGCGTCGCGGGGCATCGCCCTCGAGGAGGTGGTCGAGGGCGGCAGCACCGCGCTGCTCTTCGCGGCCCGGTCGGGCGACGTCGAGTCGGCCCGCCTGCTGTTGGCGGCCGGCGCCGACGTCGACGACACCGCCGCCGACGGCAACCCCGCCCTGGTCGTCGCCGCCCACGGCGGCCACGGCTCGCTCGCGGCGCTGCTCCTCCGCGCCGGGGCGGACCCCGACGCCGCCCCCCTCGGCTACACCGCGCTGCACGCGGCGGTGCTGCGCGGCGCCCTGCGCGACCGCGGCGTCCCCAACGACGACCTCGGCGCGGGCGTTCCGCTCGTGCGCGCGCTGCTCGCCCACGGCGCCGACCCCGACCCGCGCCTCGCCAGGGGCACGCCGGTGCGGCGCTGGAGCCACGACTTCGCGTTCATGGACCGCTGGGTCGGCGCGACCCCCTTCTGGCTGGCGGCACACTTCCTCGAGACGGAGATGATGCAGGTCCTCGCCGAGGCCGGCGCGGACCCCCGCGCGCCGAGCCGCGACGGCGCCACGCCGATGATGGCGGCGGCCGGGCTCGGCTACAGCCGGGGCGGCGGCAGCGCGTTCATCCGCGACCGCCGCGACTTCTCGTCGTACAACCCCGTCGAGTCGGCCGCGCTCGGTTCCGCGATTCCCGCCGCCGAGGAGCGGCGGACCGTCGCGGCGGTCGCGGCGGCCCTCGCCCTCGGCGCCCGCGTCAACGCCGCCGACGAGGCCGGCGACACCGCCCTCCACGCCGCCGCCTCGCACGGCATGAACGCCGTCATCGAGCTGCTGACCGACCACGGCGCCGACCTCGACGCCGAGAACCGGCGCGGCCAGACCCCGGCCGACCTCGCCGTCTACGCCGACGGCATCGCCGGCGACCGCTACGTCCGGGAGGACACCGCGGCCCTGCTGCGCAGCCTGTCTGGCGCCGCGCCGGCGCGTCCCGTCGCCCCCGACGCCCGTCCCGTCGCCCCCGACGCCCGTCCCTCCGCCCCCGACGCCCCTCCCGCGGCGCGGACGCCGGCCAACCCGCTGGCGGCCACCCC
>JAJEFC010000336.1 GCA_022820675.1 Vicinamibacteria bacterium
CCGTACCGCTGAGGCCGGGACGGCGCGTTCCGGAGGGGTTTCGCAGCCGAGAACGCCGAGAATCGGGAGCCCGACAGCCCAGCGTGGCAGCCATCTCACGAAGCAGACGTGCACCCCGGCCGACCCTCCGGGAGCTCCGGGAGCCAGCGCAGACTACTCTAGTGTAGGATCATGGGTTGATGACTACGGAGAGAAGCACGGCTGAGACCAGGGCCGCCCAGGCCAGGACCGCGCTCGACGCCTGGGTGCGCGAGATCATCGAGTGGCACTTCAACCCCGACACCGGGTGCCCGTTCTGGCTCGACTGGGCGCGCGACGCGGGGTGGGACCCGCGGGGCGAGGTCCACGGGTTCGACGACCTCGCGAAGTTCCCCCATTTTCAGGACGAGAAGCTGCGGGGCGGGCCCGTCCGCCGGTGGGTGCCCAGGGCCTACGCCGACCGGCCGACGTTCGTGTTCGAGACCGGCGGCACCACCGGCATCCCCAAGAGCCGGGTGGCTCAGGAGGACTTCCGCATCGACTACGAGCTCTTCTCCGAGACCCTGCCCGACGAGCACTTCCCGAGGGGCAGCAACTGGCTCATGCTGGGGCCGAGCGGCCCCCGGCGCCTGCGGCTCGCGGTCGAGCACCTCGCCCAGCATCGGGGCGGCATCTGCTTCTGCGTGGACCTCGATCCGCGGTGGGTCATCAAGCTCATCAAGAAGGGCTGGATGGAGCACCTGAAGGCCTACCAGGACCACGTCATCGACCAGGCGATCACGGTGCTGTCGGCCGGGCACGACATCAAGTGCCTGTTCTCCACCCCCAAGCTGCTCGAGGCCCTCGCCAACCGCCTCGAGGCCGACGGGTCGTGCCTGAAGGACACCGGCATCACCGGCATCTTCGCCGGCGGCACCGAGTTCACGCCGCAGTGGAACCGCTTCGCCCACGAGGAGCTGCTCGACGGCATCTACATGACGCCGACCTACGGCAACACCCTCATGGGCCTCGCCGGCAGCCCCCCGAGCGGCCCCGAGAACGGCTACAAGATCACCTACTACGCGCCGCAGCCGCGGGCCGTCCTGCAGGTCGTGGACCCCGACGACGCGGACCGGGTGGTCGGGTACGGCGAGACCGGCCGGGTGATGCTGACGACGCTGACGAAGGAGTTCTTCGTGCCGCGCTTCCAGGAGCGGGACGAGGGCGAGCGCGAGCCGCCGTGCGAGCAGTATCCGTGGGACGGGGTGAGCGGGGTGCGCCCGTTCAGCCGGCTCGCGTCGGCGACCACGGTGGGGGTGTACTAGGGGTCTGCGCCGCGGCCGGCGCGTGCTCCTGGATGATGGGTCGGGCGGCGGCGCCGCACGGCGGCGTCGGCGCGAGGCGACGATTGGCGGGCTAGCGTGATTCACTTTCCGATTCTGCGTTGGGGGCAAGAGTACAAGAGCCTCGAGCTCGCCAAGGTCGAGCACTTCCTGACCGGCGAGCCGGTGGCCGAGGTCAGCCAGGCCAACCCCGGCATCGTCGCCCGGGACCTGCGCAAGGGGGCGGGCCGGGCCCGCGACGTGCTGCGGGAGATTCCGTGCGCGGACCTGCTGGCGATGGTCAAGAAGGGCGGCGAGCTCTTCAAGTCGGCGGACCTGCCCCTGGGCGACGGGGTGCAGACGCCCGACGACTTCGTGCGCCAGCAGTCGGCCACCACAGGGCTGCCCGAGCACCTGTGCCGCATGAACATGGGCAAGCTCGAGTACGTGCTGACCCACCTCGACGACGTGCTCCGCTCGCTGACCCGGCGGCTCGACTACGACATCCTCACCCGCGGCTACGGGGAGGAGGACGGGGTGATGCGCAGCTACCAGGCGACGACGCCGGTGCTCGGCATGGTGCTGCCGTCGAACTCGCCCGGGGTGCACAGCCTGTGGCTGCCGATCATCCCCCTGCAGATCGGGCTGGTGCTGAAGCCGGGGCCGCAGGAGCCGTGGACCCCGTGGCGCATGGCCCAGGCGTTCTTCCAGGCGGGGGTGCCGCGCGAGGCCATCGCGCTCTACCCGGGCCTCGGCGAGGTCGGCGCCGCGGTGCTGAACAACTCGCCGCGGAGCCTCATCTTCGGCGGCACCGCGACCGTCGAGCAGTACGCCGCCAACCCCGGCGTCCAGGTGCACGGGCCCGGGTTCAGCAAGATCCTCATCGGCGACGACGTGGTCGACGACTGGGAGCGGTACCTCGACCTGATGGTCGAGAGCGTGGCCATCAACAGCGGGCGGGGCTGCATCAACTGCTCGGGCATCTGGGCGTCGCGGCACACCCGCGAGATTGCCGAGGCGGTGGCCGCGCGCATCGGCCCCATCGCCCCCCTGCCTCCCGACGACCCCAAGGCCGAGCTCGCCGCGTTCACGGTGCCGGGGCAGGCGCCGGCGATCTCGGCCGACATCGACAACGCCCTGAAGGAAGACGGGGTCGAGGAGGTGTCGGCGCGCCACCAGGACGGCGGGCGCCTCGTCTCGATGGAGCGCTGCGACTACCTGCGGCCCACCGTCGTGCACTGCGGCTCGCCCGACGCCGCGATGGCCAAGAAGGAGTACATGTACCCCTTCGTCACCGTCGTCGAGTGCCCGCAGGACAAGATGATCCGGGCCATCGGGACGACCCTCGTGGCGACCGGCCTGACCGGGGACCCGGCGTTCTCGCGGGCCCTGCTCGACGCCCGCAACATCGACCGCCTCAACCTCGGCCCGGTGCCCACGACCCGGCTCAACTGGCTGCAGCCGCACGAGGGGAACATCGTGGACTTCCTGTTCCGCCCCCGGGCGTTCCAGCAGGCGTCGTGAACGCCCTCGACGGTGGCTTGGAGCAGGCGTCGTGATTGCCGATGACGGTGGCCCGGAGTCTGCGCCGCAGACCCCGGAGTCCGTGCCGTAGATGGGTACGGATTCCCCGAGGGGGGTTGGGTGCCAAGCGGAGCCGAAGTGGACGGTTGGCCGGGCCGGGACCAGACGAGCGGAGGATACAGGTCCGGGCGATCAGTGGTGAAGACCGGGTGCGTTGATGTGAGTCTTCAGTTGCACGCTGATCTCGTCGACACGGCCGGTAAGCCGCGTGAACTGGTACGCGTTCCACAGGCCGGCCACCGCACCGACCAAGCCGCCAGCGGCCGCACACGTCAGCAAGATGATCTCCATGGCTGCGTCAAGTTTAACACACCATCAGGGTGGAGGTCCCAGTGCTCGAAGTCACCGGCCTCGCGAAGTCGTATCCGACGCCGCGGGGCGCCCTCGACATCCTCTCCGGGGTCGATTTCGCGCTGAGACCCGGTGAGGCGGCCTCCATCGTGGGGCCTTCGGGCAGCGGGAAGAGCACCCTGCTCTACATCCTGGGCGCCCTCGAGCCGCCCACCGCGGGCAGCGTCACCCTGGACGGCGTCGACCCGTTCACCCTCGCGTCGGCCGAGCTCGCCGCGTTTCGCAACCGCCGCGTCGGCTTCGTCTTCCAGGACCACCTGCTGCTGCCGCAGTGCACCGTACTTGAGAACGTGCTGGTCCCGACCCTGGTGGGGGACGCGGTGGACGGGGCGGGGGACCGCGCCCGCGAGCTGCTGGGGCGGGCGGGCCTCGCCGACCGGCTCGACCACCGTCCCGCCGAGCTGTCCGGGGGAGAGCGCCAGCGCGTGGCCCTCGCCCGCGCCCTGATCCGGCGCCCGCCGCTGCTGCTTTGCGACGAGCCCACCGGCAATCTCGACCGCGCCGCCGGCGAGGTAGTGGCCGACATGCTGTTCGACCTGCACGGGGGGCAGGAGACGGTGCTGCTGGTGGTCACCCACAACGTCGAGCTGGCCGCGCGGTGCCCCATCCGTTACCGGCTCGAAGGCCTGGGGCTGAAGCGCGTGGACGGTCAGAGGCGAGTGGCCGGCGGCGACGAGCCCGCGGGCGGCGCCGAGGAACCCGCGAACGGCGGCGAGACGGGGAGCGAACGATCATGACCTCCATCACCCTGCTGCTGCGGAGCCTGACCCACTTCTGGCGCATCAACCTCGCGGTGGTCGCCGGGGTCGGCGTGGCGGTGTCGGTGCTCGCGGGGGCGTTCCTGGTGGGGACGTCGGTGCGGGCCAGCCTGCGCGACCTCGCCCTGCAGCGGCTGGGGAACGTCGACCACGTGGTGACGGCGGGCGCGTTCTTTCGGGAGGCGCTCGCCGAGGAGGTGCTGGCCTCCGACGCGCTCGGCGGCTCCGCGGCCGTCGCGTCGCCGGCGGCAGGGTCGCCCGCGGCGGCGACGGCGGTGCCGATGATCGCGCTCGAGGGCTTCGTCACCCACCAGGAGAGCGGCAGCCGCGCCGGCGGCATCCAGGTCTACGGGGTGGACGACCGGTTCTGGGCCTTCAACAGACCTGACGACGGGCCTGAGGACGGGCTTGGCAGCGGGACCGACGACGGATTCGACGGCGCGGCCCCCGGCGGCGGGCGCGGACCCGAGCCCGGCGAGGTGCTGGTGAGCGGCGGCCTCGCCCGCGAGCTCGGGGCGGCGGCCGAAGACACGCTGCTCGTCCGGGTCCAGAAGCCCTCGGCCATCCCCGTCAGCTCGCTGCACGGGCGGCGCGACGACCTCGGGCGCACGATGCGGCTGAGCATCCGCGAGGTGCTCGCCCCCGCCGACCTGGGGGAGTTCTCGTTCCGGCCCCAGCAGGGGTTCTCGCGCGCCGTCTTCGTCAATCTCGAGCGCATGCAGCGCGATCTCGAGCTGGGCCGCGCGGCCAACACCCTGCTGCTCGCCGGGGTCGGGGCGGGGGCGCCGGCGGTGGCCGGCATCGAGGCGGCCCTGCGGGCCACCACGCAGCTCGGCGACCTCGGTCTGCGGGTGCGGGCGCTTCCGGGGCCGGGCGCCCTGGCGGTGGAGTCGACGGCGGGGCTGCTGAACGACGACGTCGTCGCCGCCGCGCGGGCCGCGACCGCGGGCGGCGACCTGGGCGAGCAACCCATCCTGACCTATCTGGCCAACGAGATCCGGCGGGGCGAGCGGGTCACGCCGTACTCGCTGGTCACCGCGCTGGATCTCGCGTCGCTGGGCGTCGCACCGTCGGGAGCCGCGGCGACCGGCGCGGTGGCGTCGCTCGGCCCCGACCCGGGCGGTGCCGCCGGCCCGGCCGGCGGACAGG
>JAJEFC010000010.1 GCA_022820675.1 Vicinamibacteria bacterium
CGCCGCCGACACGTCCTCGTCGGTCAGGAACTCCCGGCCCGCCAGCTCGGCGGGTCGCTGCAGCGGCGTCAGCGAGCTGAAGTCCCAGACGCCCTGCAGGTCGGGCCGCCCGTCCGGCGTGCGCGGCACGGACGCGTCGCCGGACGCCGGCTGCGCCGCCACGAGGGCGGGCGCCAGCATGGCGATGGCGACGAGGACGGGGAGCGAGCGCCTGGCGGCGGGTCGAGCGTTCATCGTGGACATCCCCCTTTTTCGACCCGCGGCGGTCGCGCCGCGAGACCCGGCCGAGCATCGACGGCGGCGCGTGACGACGCGCGCCACGGGCAGGCTACACGAACTCCGCCGCCATTCTCAACCCGCGGGGACGTGCGCGATGGGCGGGCACGGCCCAGGCTGCCGGCCGCGCGCCCGGTCCACCCGGCGCCGGGCACGTGCAGCCGCCCCCGCGCTCCGGACGTAGCGGGCGCCAAGCGCTCCACGCGAGGGCCAGGCGCTCCACGCGAGGATGGCCGCCGCCCCCGTCGTTCAGCCCCCGGGTTGAGAGAAGTACGAGGTAGAGCGCCGCGGTCAGACGGCCGGGGCCGGCGGCTACTCAGCCCCGCAGCCCGAGGCTGTCGACGATGCTCGTGACGGCGCGGGCCCGGTTCAGCGAGTAGACGTGGAGGCCCGGCGCCCCCCCGGCGAGCAGGGCCTCGCACTGGCGGGTCGCGAACTCGATGCCGAAGTCGGCGACCGCCTCGGCGTCGTCGCCGAACCTCTCCAGCTTAGCGCGTAGCGGTGGGGGCAGGGTGGCCCCGCAGAGGGCCGTGAACCGCTTGATCTGCTGGGTGCCGAGTATCGGCAGCACGCCCGGCGTCAGCGGCACCCGAACCCCCAGCGTGTCCACCAGGTAGTCTCGGAACGCGAAGTAGTCGTCGTTGTCGAAGAAGAGCTGGGTCAGCACGAAGTCTGCGCCCGCGTCGATCTTGGCCTTGAGCCGCTGCCAGTCGACGTGCTTCCCCTCCGTGCACGCGACGTGGCTCTCGGGGAAGCCGGCGGTGCCGATGGAGAATCCGCCGAGCTGCCGGATGAACGTCACCAGTTGGTACGAGTACTCGAAACCGCTCTCCAGCTCGGCCAGCTCGTCCACGTTCTGCGGCGGGTCGCCGCGCAGGGCGAGGATGTTGCGGATGCCGCGCTCCCGCGCCTCGAGCAGGTACCGCTCGATCTCGGGGCGCGGCGTGCTGATGCACGTCAGGTGGGCCATCGCGGTGGCGTGGAGCTCCCGCTGGATTCGGTCCGCGATGTCGAGGGTCTTGTCCCGCGTGCTGCCGCCGGCCCCGTACGTCACCGAGTAGAAGTGCGGCCGAATCGCCTGCATCGCCGGCAGCGTCCGCTCGAAGAGGTTGACCAGCCCCTCGCGGGTCCGCGGGGGGAAGAGCTCGATCGAGACGACGGGCCGGCCCGCCCGCCGCGCCTCGGCGTAGATGTCGCGGACGAGACGGGCGGCGGGGAGGACGGCGGCGGCGTCAGCCGATCCGGGGTCGGAGCGCCGTCCTGTGGCTGATGTCATTACGGGTCGGTTCGAGGCCTCGCTGACAGGACAGTACCATCCGGCTTCGCGGCCTGACAAGGCGGCCGGCGGTTGCTTCCCGCCGCGGATGCCCTTATAAAGGCGGCCATGAGCGCATCCGACCCGTCGCCGCCGCGGTTCACGCCGTTCGTGCCCGAGGAGACCGATCTGCCCGAGCTGACCGTTCGGGCGGTGCTCATCGGCGTCGTGATGGCCGTCGTGCTCGGGGCCGCCAACGCCTACCTGGGCATGCGGGCCGGCCTGACCGTCGCCGCGACGTTCCCGGCCGCGGTGGTGGCGATGGCGGCGCTGCGGGGGGTCGGGGGCTCGGTGCTCGAGGAGAACATCTCCCGCACCACCGCCTCGGTCGGCGAGGCCCTCGTGGCGGGGGCCATCTTCACGATACCCGCCTTCGTGATCAGCGGGGTCTGGGACGAGCTGCGCTACTGGGAGAGCACCGCCATCATGCTCGTGGGCGGGCTGCTCGGGGTGCTGTTCATCATCGTCCTGCGCCGCACCATGGTCGTCGAGGCGGACCTGCCGTTTCCCGAGAGCGTGGCCGCGGCCGAGCTGGTGAAGGCGGGGCAGGGCGGGCAGACGGGCGCCAGGTACGTCTTCCAGGCGATGGGCATCGCGGGGGCGTGGGAGCTCGTCGAGAACTCCTACGGCCTCCAGATCGTGAGGGACTCGGCCACCACCTTCGTCAACCTGGGGCGCTCGACGGTCGAGATGCTCGGCCAGCCGGTGAGCTACGCCGGCGGGTTCATCCTGCAGTCGCCGGCCGCCTCGCCGGCCCTCGTCGGGGTCGGGTTCATCGTCGGCCCCCGCATCGCCTCGACGCTGTTCGCGGGGGCGGTGCTCGGCTGGCTCCTGCTGGTGCCGCTGGGGCTGTTCCTGAACCCGGACGCGGCGGCGGAGACGGCGGACGGGGCGGCCCTGATGGCCCTCGGCGAGGAGGTGTGGCTGCGGCAGATACGGCCGCTCGCGGTGGGGACGATGATCGTCGCCGCGTTCTACACGCTGTTCAACCTGCGGACGGCCCTCATCGAGGGGATCGGCCGGGCGTGGACCGACATCCGGCAGGCGCAGACCGGGAAGGGGACGGGCACCCGGCTGAACCTCGATCTGGACTTCGGCAAGATCGGCATCGCGATTGCCGCCCTGTCGGTACCCCTGCTCGGGCTCTACTGGTACTTCAGCGGCAGCATCGCGGGGGCGCTCGTGCTCACCGTGGTCATGGTGGTCCTCGGCTTCCTGTTCGCGGCGGTGGCGGCGTACCTGGTGGGCCTGCTCGGTAGCTCGAACAACCCCATCAGCGGCCTCACCCTCAGCACCCTCCTGATCGCGGCGATTCTCATGGTCGGGCTGGGGGTGACCGGCCCCGCCGGCATCCTCGGCGTCCTCGGCGTGGCGGGGGTGGTCTGCTGCGCGGCGGGCGTCGCCGGCGACATGCTGCAGGACCTGAAGGTCGGCCACATCCTCGGCGGGACTCCCTGGAAGATGGAGGTGGGCGAGATCATCGGGGTGATAGTCGCCGCTCTCGTCCTCATCCTGCCGATGATGGCGATGCACGAGGTCTACACCATCGGCAGCGCCGATCTGCCGGCGCCCCAGGCCGGGCTGATGGCGCTGATGGCGGAGGGCATCGTCGGCGGGGAGATGGCCTGGCCCCTGGTCATCGCCGGGATGTTCCTCGCCCTCGGGCTCATCCTCATCCAGTCGCCCTCGCCGATGCTGATCGCGGTCGGCATGTACCTGCCGTTCTCGGCGACCGCCGCCATCTTCGTCGGCGGAATCATCGCGTGGATGCTGTCGCGCGGCCTCGCCGCCCGCAACGCCGGCGAGGCGGCGGTGACGCGGGCCAACAACACCGGCGTGCTGCTGTCGTCGGGCTTCATCGCGGGCGAGGCGCTGATGGCGGTGCTGCTGGCGTTCATGGTCCTGGGGGCGGCGGGGGTCGCGGGCGGGGGAGAAGTGGGTCGGGTCCTGCCGTCGATCGCCGAGATGGGGGGCTTCCCCACCTGGCTGCAGTCCCTGCTCGGCGCCTTGGTGTTCATCCTGCTCTACCACCTGCTGGTCCGCGTGCCCCTGGCCGCCGGCGAGGACGAGCCGGATCCCGGCGCGCGCCCGTCGTGATCTCCGCCGACGCCCGGCCGCGGCGGCTGCTCGAGTGGCACGAGGAGGACGGACGCTGCGTCCTCCTGCGCCCGCGCTTCGGCACGAGCCGGCCGGGGCGGTGGCTCGCGGCGCTCGCCGGCGACCCCCACTACCGGATCCGACTCGACGAGGTCGGCACCCTCGTGTGGAAGGCGTGCGACGGCCGCACGTCGCTGGCCAAGATCGCCCGGGCGATGCGCGCGGCATTCGGCGACCGGGTCGAGCCGGCCGAAGAACGGCTCGCCCGCGTCGTGGGCCGGATGCTGAAGGGCAGGATGATCGTGATGGAGGAGCCGGACGCGTCGGACTGACCGACCGGCGACGGGCGTTCGTGCCGCGGCCGAAGAGCGGAGGCCGCACGACCACGGCGGCGGTGGGGAGGTCCTGCCGCTCAGGGACTTCAGGCCGGCCTCGGTTTCTCGGTGGGTTGCCGCTTCTCGGTGGGTTGCCGCCGTCCTCGGATCCGGGGCCGGCGCAGCTCATCAGGCGGCGTTCGGGTTGCGGCGTTCGCTCATGAAGGTCGACAGGCTGCCTTCGAGCGCGCCGGTACGGTCCCGCAATTCGGCTACGTCACGCGCGACCACGTCGATGCGCCGGTTCGTGTCGTCGATCCGGCTCTCGATGTGCTGAAGACGGCTCTTCGTCTCGTCGAACTGCCTGTTCATGTCGGCCTTCGTCTCGTCGAACTGCCTGTTCATGTCGGCCTTCAGGTCGTCGATCCGCCTGCCGGTGTCGGCCTTCATGTCGCCGATCCGCTTGCCGGTGTCGGCCTTCATGTCGTCGATCCGCTTGCCGAGCTGTCTCCCGACCCAGAACATCGCCCCGAACAGGGGGATGACGATCGACAGGATCGTACCGATGTTGTCCGCCATGATGCGCTGCCTCTGTGACCCATTCTAGACGATCAGGTTGATTGAGCGGGCGCTGGTCCGATTCGCGCACCGGCTAGACGATCAGGTTGACTGAGCGGGTGCTGGTTCGGTCCGATTCGCGCACCGGGTTTCCCCGCCCGCGGGAGATCAAGGCCCACCGCCTCCACGCGACCGATCCTCTCAGGACGTTCGGTAGCGGTTGGTGATGGGCAGCCGCCGATCGCGCCCGAACGCGCGCACCGAGATGCGCACCCCCGGCGGGGCCTGGCGGCGCTTGTACTCGGCGCCGTCGACCATCGCGACGATGCGGTCGACGAGGGCGGGGTCGAAGCCGGCCTCGGCGATGTCCTCGGGGCTGCGGTCCTCTTCCACGTACGCCTCCAGCACCGCGTCGAGGACCTCGTAGGGGGGCAGGCTGTCGGTGTCGAGCTGGTTCTCGCGCAGCTCGGCCGTGGGCGGCTTGTCGATGATGCGCTGCGGGACGACCTCGCCCTCGCGGTTCCGCCACCGCGCCAGGCGGTACACCCACCCCTTCAGCACGTCCTTCAGCACCGCGAAGCCGCCGGCCATGTCGCCGTACAGGGTGGCGTAGCCGACGCTCATCTCGCTCTTGTTCCCCGTCGTCAGCACGAGCCAGCCGAACTTGTTGGAGAGGGCCATCAGCAGGTTGCCGCGGATGCGCGCCTGCAGGTTCTCCTCGGCCACGTTGGGCGGGGCGTCGCCGAACGGCCCCGCGAGGGCGCGGTCGTAGGCGCCGGCGAGCTCCGCGATGGGCAGCTCGAGCAGCTCGACCCCCAGGCGGTCGGCCAGCTCCCGCGCGTCGTCGCGGTTCTCGGCCGCCGTGAAGCGCGACGGCATCGAGACCGCGGTCACCGCGCCGGGGCCGAGGGCGTCGGCCGCGACGGTGAGGGCGAGGGCCGAGTCGATGCCCCCGGAGAGGCCGAGCACCGCGTGGCGGAACCGGTTCTTGCGGAAGTAGTCGGCGGTGCCCAGGGTCAGGGCGCGGTAGACCTCGGCCTCGGGCCCGAGCAGCGGCCGGAGCCGCGGGGCCGGGGCCGGGGAGGGCCGCGGTGCGGCGGCCTCGGATAGCGGCGCGCCGGAGACGTACCCCGCCGTGGGCGGCGGCGGTGCCGCGGCCTCGGCCATGGATGATCCCGGTTCACCGAGGGTCGGGTTCGCCGCCGGAGTGGGCGGCGCGGTGGTCTCGGCTGCTCGCAATCGCCGCTTGCCGAATGGCGGCGCCGAGAGGTGTGAGGGGGGGGCTGTCTCCACCAATCGCACTGGCTGCTCGTCGATGGCCGGCGCGGGTAGGCCTCCCCGAACCGGTTCGGGAATCTCGACCGTTCGCGATGGCCGTTCACCGGTGGCGGGCCCTGCCGCGGGCGGTGGCGGTACGGCCGTCTCGACTCCGATCGTGCGCACGCGGTCGCGGTCGGCGCCGGCCTGCCGCCACCGCGGGTCGTGGAGGCGCCGCCGCGTGGCCGAGACGGTGTCGAGGTCGACCACCAGCAGGTCCTCCTCGAACTGGGCGCCGCGGGCCACGACCCGCCCCGCGGGGTCGACGACGAGGCTGTGGCCGTCGAAGACCAGCTCGTCCTGGCCCCCGACGGCGTTGCAGAAGGCCACGAAGCAGCCGTAGTCGGCGGCGCGCTGGGCGAGCATGCGTTCGCGCTCGACGCCCTTGCCGCGGTGGTACGGCGAGCCGGAGAGGTTGACGAGGACCACCGCGCCCCCGTCGATCGCCGCCCAGCGGCCCGGCCCTCCCGGGTACCACAGGTCCTCGCAGATGGTGACGCCGACGCGGACGCCGCCGAGGTCGACGGTCAGGGCGGCCTCGCCCCGCGCGAAGTACCGCTGCTCGTCGAAGACCGCGTAGTTCGGCAGGAAGTGCTTGCGGTAGACGGCGGCGACCTCGCCGCCCGCGAGCACCGCGGCCGCGTTGTGGAGGTCGCCCGCGAGGTCGGGCAGCCCGACCACCGCCACCGTCCCCGTCACCGACGCCGCGAGGCGGCGCACCCCGTCCGCCGCCGCCTCCGTGAACCGCGGGTTCAGCAGCAGGTCCTCGGGCGGATACCCGGTGGCGGAGAGCTCGGGAAAGACGGTCAGGTCGGCGCCGCGTTCCGACGCGCAGGCGATCAGGTCGCGGAGCCGGTCGAGGTTCCCCGCGAGATCGCCGACGGGCAGGTTGCACTGGCACAGGGCCACCCGCAGGGTGGCGCCGTCGGCTCTGGGGCGGTTCGGATCGGTCGCCATGGCGTCGGCGATCTCACCATATCACCCCGTCGACCCGCATCACCCCCGTCGACCCGGCATCGCCCGTCGACTCGCACACGCCGTCGACCCGCACACGGGCCGTCGACTCGCACACGCCGTCGACCCGCGCACGCCGTCGACCCGCACAACGGGCCGTCGACCCGCACACGCCGTCGACCCGCGCACGCCGTCGACCCGCGCACGGGCCGTCGACCTGCCACACGCCGTCGACCCGCACACGGGCCGTCGACCCGCACACGCC
>JAJEFC010000294.1 GCA_022820675.1 Vicinamibacteria bacterium
CGGGGTCGTGCGGGCTCGAACCCAGCCCTCGAGCTCCTTGCGGTCCCCGGGTCGCAATCGAATCCTTCGCAGTGTGGCCATGCATGAAGATAGCGATCCTTCCGTGTCATGCCCACACTACTTATGCGCCATTACACTAGCTTGATCAGGCCGTCGTTGGAGCCCCCCGTGATCATCCATCGTTCGCGCGGCGCTCCCGCAGCTCTCGGCTACGGGCTCCTGTTGCTGGTCCTGGCAACCGCCGGCTGCCGCCCGGGCACGACCGGGCCCACCCTGGCGGATCGGAACCGGGCACCGGTGGCGGCGGCGTCCATTCCCTCGCTCACCCTGGTCGAGGGGCAGGTGGTGCTGGTGGAGGCGTCCCCCTACTTCACCGATCCCGACGGCGACAGCCTGAGCTACGAGGCGAGGACGGACGCGGCGGCTGCGCGGGTCGAGGTCTCGGGCACCCTGGTGACGGTGACCGCGGTGTCTTCGGGGAGGGCGATCCTGACGCTCACGGCCCGCGATCCAGGCGGGCTCGCGGCCAGCCAGAGCACCGGTGTCACGGTGCGGCCGAACCGGGCTCCCGTGGCGACGGGCTCGATTCCGGCGCTGAGCCTGGCTTCCGGCCAGACGGCCCTGCTGGAGGTGACTTCGTACTTCGACGATCCGGACGGGGGGGCGCTCAGCTACCAGGCTGCCTCTTCGAACCCGCGCGTGGCTCTGGCTTCGGTGTCCGGCCTGTCGATGTCGATCTCGGGCGTGGCGGCGGGCACGACGACGCTGACGTTGACGGCCCGCGATCCCGGCGGTCTCACGGCGGCGCATGAAGTCGCCGTGACGGTCGTGCCGGGTCCGATGCTCGGCTTCCGGGAGGACTTCGATGCGGGCCTGGAGGCTTGGGGCGTCGAGCAGGCGGACACGATGCTGTCCGAGGGTGTCCTGGCGCTGACCAATCTCGAACGCGGCATCGCGGGCCGCGCGAATCGCGTCCTCGAGGCCCCGATCAACTTCTGGGAACTGCGCGCACGGCTGGGACGCACGCAGACGGACAGCGTGGTCGCGTCGGTGATTCTCGCTACCGGGCACGAACGCTATGCGTGGTACGCGCTCGATGTCGGGTCTGGAGTCTCCGTCGGCGGAAACGACACCAACTACCGGTTCTACGTGCTGGACCGGTCACGGTGGCCCCCGGAGAACCGCTGGGTGGTCGTCGAGGGCACCTACGGCGTCTCGGATGCCGTTCACGACGATGCCGGCGAATTCACGGAGGTCGCCGTATCGCTGGACGGGAGCGATCTGCGTGCGTGGGCCGGCGAGACGGAGCTCTTCGCGGTCACCTTGGGCGACGACCATCCGACTCGCCTGACCGCGATGGGCCTGTGGGTCTTCCCCCTGGACGGAGCCGAGGCGAGAACCGCCCTTTTCGACTGGGTGGAGGTCAGCGGGACGCACACGGCCGGGGCCGCGACCGAAGGAGCCCCGGCGGTCGCGCCGCTGGCCGCCGCCGAAAGGTCCGCGACACCCGGCGCGGCAATGGCCGCGGCCGCGCGGATGTTGCGGCTGTCCGGAGCCGGGCCGGGCGCGCGCTGACGCCAAGCGGCCGCCATTTCGTTTTTTCGGGGCGCGGCCTCATGTTTCAGACGGACCGATCCCCGCGGCCGCGGGCCGGAGCCTCCAACCACTTTGCGCCACAGGTATACAGGTATGTCTGTAATGACAGGTTCGGGTATGCTCGCTGATTCCGGTGTCCACCAGTTGGGCGTTTTCCGGGGACGCCTTGTTCGTCCGCTGGCGCTGCTGGCCGTGACCTGGGCCGCCGCCTGCGGCGGAGACGGAGGCACCACCGAGCCCGAGCCGGCGCCGCAGCCCAACCGGCCTCCGGCGGCGTCGGGCTCGATTCCGGCCCAGACCATGACGGCGGGCGAGTCGGTCACGGTGAGCGTGGGCGGACTCTTCAGCGACCCCGACGGCGACGCCCTCACCTTCACCGCGATCTCGTCGAACGCGGGCGTGGCGAGCGTCACCCTGTCCGGCACCGACCTGACCATCACGGCCGTGTCCGCCGGCAGCGCGACGGTCACCGTGACCGCCCGCGACCCCGCCGGACTCTCCACCGCGGCCAGCGCCAACGTGACCGTGATGGAGCCCAACCGGGCGCCGCTGCCGCAGGTGCCGGTCGCGCCCGCGCAGACGGCGATAGTGGGCGACACCCTGAACATCGACGTGTCCCCGTTCTTCACCGACCCGGACCGCGACGCCCTGACCTACTCGGCGACCAGCGCCAACGCCTCCGTGGCCACGGTTACGGTGGCGGGCAGCGTGGTGTCCGCGGCTGCGGTGGGCGCCGGATCGACCACGCTCACGGTGACGGCGACCGACCCGGACGGCCTGTCCGGCTCCCTCAGCGTACCCGTGACCGTGGAGCCCAACCGGCCGCCGGAGGCGACCCCGGACTCGCTTCCCGCGCTGAGCATTCAGGAGCGCAATTCCGAGACGGTGAACGTCGCCCAGTACTTCACCGACCCGAACGGACAGGCACTGACCTATACGGCCGAATCGGACGACCCGGCGGTGGCGACCGTCGCGGTGTCGGGCTCGACGATGACGGTGACGGCAGTGACCATCGGGACCGCGATCGTGACGGTCACTGCGACCGATCCGTACGACCTGACGGCTTCGCTGAGCGGTACCGTGACGGTGATCGAGCGGGTCAATCAGGCCCCGGAGGCGCAAGGCGGAATCAACGACATTTCGCGGTCGGCAGGGTGGTCGGGAACACTGGACCTCGAGGCAGACACTCCGCTCTTCGACGATCCGGATGGCGACGAGCTGACCTACTCGGCAGAATCGTCGGATCCGAGCGTGGCCACCCTGACGTTGGCGGGCAGCCTGCTGCGCGTCAGTACTCTTGCCGAGGGGAAGGCGACGGGGACCGTGACCGCGACTGATCCGGGAGGTCTGTCCGCGTCGGTGTCCTTCGGCATCACCGTCCTTCCCGCTGCGGGGTTGATCTTCCGCGACGACTTCGACGACGACACCAGCCTGGACGACTGGGGACTCCTGAATGCCGAGGGCGAAATCACGGAGGGCATCCTGCGAGTGACGAATGTCTCGGACACCCTGTGGGGAATCGTCGGTCGCGAGTTCGAGACGCCGCTCACCTCCTGGCATATCGCCGCCGGTGTGGGGCGTCAGGCCGACTCGGTGCGAACGGCATTGCTCGTCGAGCCTGCCAGTCCCGGCGAGCAGAGCGTGGAGGCGATGAGGCTGGAAATCGGCGAGCGAGTGCTCGATTTCGGAGAGGGCAACACGGAAACCGTAAACTATGCCTTGGTCGTCTTCTTCGAGCCGGAGGGCCGGGAAGAGGGCTGGTACTACATTTCCGGCCGCGACGGAGTCGCCTTCCGCGGTGTGTCGAGCGCCATCAACGACGGCCCCGGCGAACTCACCGACGTTGCACTCGGGGTACAGGACGGCATCCTCGGGGCTGTTGCCGGCACCGACACACTGTTCTCGGTTCCGACGACTGCACTGAGCTTCGGCGACGCATTGTCGGGAATCACGCAGGTCCACCTGTGGACCTATGATCCGGCCGTCACCGCCCCGAGCCTCCTCGACTGGATGGAAGTCAACGGCGTCCCGACCGAGGACAGTTCCGCCACCGCCGGTTCAGACGGATACCGCACGGTAGTCCCGCGGGACGCCCTGAACGACACCCGCGCGGTCCGGGAGGTTTCGCCCGGGGCGGTGGGTGAAGGACCACCGCGGCGGTCGCTGACTCCGGGCCGCCGTTAGGAGGTATGCGGAGGGGTGAGCTGCGTAGGTGCTCTCAGTCCAGCAGGGCCGGGAGCACCTCCCCCGCCGCCCCCCGCAGCGCCACCGTGGCGGATCGGGTGAGCGGGGTGTCCTCCAGGTTCACCTCCATGAGGCTGCCGCCGGCCTCCAGAGTGGCCAGCGGGACCGCCGCCGCCGGGTAGACTACCGCGCTGGTTCCCACCACCAGACAGAGGTCGGCGCGTTCGGCCAGCGAGTAGGCGCGGGCCAGCACGTCGCCGTCGAGCGACTCGCCGAACAGCACCACGTCCGGGCGGCGCAGGCCACCGCACGAGTCGCACCGCGGCAGTGCGTCGCCCAGGGGCTCGGCGGGAAAGCGCGCCTCGCAGCGGTTGCAGCGGTCCCGCCCGACCGCCCCGTGCAGCTCGACCGGTAGTGCCGGCTCCGGCGGCTCCTCGCCCGCCTCCTCCACCGCCGCGCGGGTGTGCAGGCCGTCTACGTTCTGGGTCACCAGCCCGGCCGCCCCGCGCCCGAGGAAAAACCGTGCCAGCGCGCGGTGCCCCGGGTTGGGAGCGCACCCCGCCAGGACCGACCGCCGCCAGTCGTACCACTCCCACGCGGTGCGCGGATCCCTCGCGAACGCCTGCGGGGTGGCGAGATCCTCCGGCCGGTAGTTGCGCCACAGCCCGCCCGCGTCGCGGAAGGTGGGCACCCCCGACTCGGCCGAGATGCCCGCGCCCGTGAGCGCGACCACCCGCCGGGCTTTGCGCACCAGCCGCCGCGCCCGCTCAAGCTCGACCGAGGTGCTCAGAAGCCGCCCTGGATGGCCCCGCCCGCGGCCGCCGCCCCGTACGCCAGGATCGCGAATCGGGCCCAGCGGCCGGCGAAGCCCAGCGTCAGGAACGCGGCGAAGTTGGTGCGCACGATGCCCGCTGCCAGCGAGATGACGTAGAAGGGCGGCAGCCCCACGAACGCGCTGACCAGGATCAGCGTCCATCCGGCCTGCTCGAGTCGCCTGGTCTTTTCGGAAGCGCGCTCGAGGTGGCGCGTCGCCCGGGCCGGCAGTCTCCGGGGCAGCCAGCGAGCCAGCGCGTAGAGGGCGGCCTTGGCGATCATCTGGCCCAGCGAACACACCGTAACTACCAGCCACACCTGGGATCCGGGCACCGCGACGGCGGCCGCCGCCACCACGACTTCCGCGTTCACGAACGGCACCAGCCCGCTGGCCACGGAGGCCGCAAACGCCGATGACAGGAGCGCGATTTCCAAGGAGAGAGCCTCTGGGAGTGATGACTGCCTGACTCAACTTGACCGCCATGAGCCCGACGTACGATCTTCCAAAGCTATGGGTTCAAATGTAATGGCATCTTTGGAGCGCGGGATGAAACGGACCGGAGCACTCGTTGCAGCCATGGCGCTGCTCTCCCTGGGAGCGGCCCTGCCCGCCAATGCGCAGACCGAAGAGCGGGTAACCACCCTCGACGGCGTCTACACCGAAGAGCAGGCGGCGCGCGGGGCCGAGGTCATCGAGGCCGTCTGCCGCGAGTGCCACGACGACGAGGAGTTCGTCGGAGCCTTCATCCGATCCTGGGCCGGCGCCAGCGTCGCCGCGCTCTTCGACGACATCTACTCGCTCATGCCCGAAGACCAGCCCGGCTCCCTCCCCGTCCAGCAGTACGCCGACGTCATCGCCTACATCCTTCAGTTGAACGGTCTTCCCCCCGGCGAAGTCGAGCTCGGCGCCGCCCGCGAGTCCCTGGAACGGGTGCTGATCGAGGCCAATCGCCAGCGCTAGCGTCCTCGGGGTAGTGCCCTGTCCGGCGGCGGGCGCTATCTTGGGCTCGGGATAGCGACGAAACCGCGACTTTTTTGCGACAGTTCTACGACAGGCCAGGATACTCCCGGGTGAATGGCCAGGGCATCGCTCCGAGGAGAAGGGTACGCCGGCCTGAGAAGGAGGATGCTGGCAATGGGTAGATGGCTCTCAGGATCACCGCGCGTCTTGCTGTCACTGGCGCTCGTCGGCGCTCTCCCCGCGGTTTCGGTTTCGGCACAATCCACGGGATCCATCCAGGGCTCCGTAACCGACATCGCCGATGGCCGGCCGCTCGCGGGCGCACAGGTCTTCATCGAGGCGCTCGGCATCGGGGCGGTTACGGACGCCGACGGCCGCTACTCGGTCCAGGATGTGCCCGCGGGCGCGCACCAGCTCTCCACCAACATCCTGGGCTACCTGGCGGTGACCGAAGGGGTCACCGTAGCTCCCGGGGAGGCCACCACGGCCGACCTGCGGCTGAGCTTCACGGCCCTCGAGCTCGACGAGGTGGTCGTGACCGGCACCAGCGCGGAGGCGGCGGCCACGGAGCTGCCCTACTCGGTGGCGGTGGCGGCCCGCCGCAAGCTGGAGGAACAGGGCTTTCCGCTCGTGACCGAGTTCTTCAAGGCCCTCGGCGTGAGCCACGGGGTGGTCGGCGAGCGTCAGAGCTGGTACAACGCCAACGAAATCGCCGCCGTTCCCGAGACCGTGGCCAACGTAAACCTGCGCGGCCTCGGCGCGTCGCGGACCCTCGTGCTGCTCAACGGCCGGCGCCAGGTCTACCTCCCGGCCCGCCTGATCGGCGGACGCTACGTCGACATCAACGCGTTCCCGTCGATCGCGATCGACCGCATCGAAGTGCTGAAGGAGGGCGCGTCCGCCATCTACGGGTCGGACGCCGTCGCCGGGGTCGCCAACTTCCTCACCCGCGGCGACTTCGAGGGAACGGAGGTGACCGCCTCGCACGAGTATTTCGCCGGCGCGGGCGACAGCAACGTGGCCGGCATCGTGGGACGGCGGCTGGGCGACCGCGTGACCGCGGTCCTGTCCGCCGAATACCTGACCCGCCAGCGGCTCACCCCGGAAGAGCGGGACTGGGCGCTGCACCCGTTCGAGCCCGGGGCCGGCGCCTGGTCGTGGACCGGAAACCCGGGGGCGTTTCTCACGCCTTCACTGACCGGGATGGAAAGCTCCGCGGATCTCATCGACAAACTCTCGACCGCGCACTTCTCGGACGACGACATCTTCATCGATCCGCGCTGCCTGGAATTCGGCGGCTTCCTCGAGACCTACACCTGCCGGTTCCGCTACCAGCCCTGGGACAACCTCCTCGAAGAGTCCAGCCACTTCCGGGCCTTCGCCGAAATCAACGGCGAGGTCGGAGACAACACGAGTTTCCACATCGAGGGCCTGTTCGCCGAGGCGGACACGCCGGAGTGGGTCACGACCCCGTCGTTCCCCCCCATCAGCCCCTACGACGGGCTTCAGATCGTGCCCCCGGAGAACCCGGGACGGCAGGCCTTCTGCCAGCAGTACGCATCCAACGTGGGGTTCATGGGCAGCGGCGACTGCCTGGAGAGTGACTGGTACTTCTTCGGGCGGCTCGTCGGGCACTCCGGTCCCGGACGGACGCTGCACCGGAATTCCCGCACCCATCGGGCGTCGGCTTCCCTGGACACCGGCATCGACGCCCTGGAGGGGCACGACAACCGGCTGAATCTGGCCGTCAGCTACTCCCGTTCCTCGGGCAACGTGAACCAGCCCGCGGAATACGCCTACCGCAAGTTCCTGGCCTTCCGCGGCTTCGGCGGTCCCGACTGCGGGGTCGACGTGGTCGCCGATCCCAACTCGGCCTCGGGCATGGCGCTGGGCCCGACGGGGAGCCAGGTGGCGGGACAGGGCGACTGCCAGTTTTACAACCCCTTCAGCAACGCCCTGCAGCACTCCCAGCAGCCGGACGCGCTCTTTGTCGGCAGGGCCAACCCGGACTTCTCGCCCAACTTGGCGAACGACCCCGAACTGATCGCGTGGATCAACGAAGAGGTCGACGTGTTCAGCGCGGCGAACATGCTGGTCGCCGATGCGACGCTGACCGGGAGCAGCGGCGCGGCCGAGAACTACGCCGTCGGCTACCAGTTCCGCTGGTTCGACGTCGACGCGAGCGTCAACGATGCCGGCAACCTGAACATCAACCCCTGTTCCGTGCTCGGCAGCAGCGCCTGCCTGGAAAGGGCGGGCCCGTTCACGTTCACCACGGGAACCTATCCCTACGCCGACAACCAGACCGTGCACCGGTTCTTCGGCGAGCTCCCCATGCACCTGGCGAACGACCGCCTCCACGTGCAGCTGGCCGCCAACTACGAGTTCTACAGCGTCGCCAGCACCTTCAACCCGAAGATGGCCATCCGCTACGACGTCTCCGACCGGTTCGCGCTGCGCGGCTCGCTGCAGACGACCTTCCGCGCCCCCTCGGTCGACGACCTGAACGAGGACCGGGTCACGGCGCTCGCCTACGTGAACGAGGCCGGCGTATACAAGGCGGTAGACACCTACGGCAGCAAGGACCTCGAGCCGGAGCAGGCGTTCACCTACAACGCGGGCTTCGTCCTGTCGATCGCCGACGAATCGGGCTTCGTCCCGGTGCAGTTCACCGCCGACTACTGGAGCTACGACTTCGAGAACGTGATCGCCGTGGTGCCCTACAACGCCGTCACCGCGCTGTACCACGAGGGCGGTGCCTCAAGGAACGCGATCAAGGACTTCGTGACCTGCTCCGACGGGCGCGGCACCGGCACCTGCGACGTCACCGGCATCGAGCGCATCCACGTCGACCTGGTCAACTGGCCGGGCGTGAAGACCTCCGGCTTCGACTTCCAGTTGAACGCCCGCTCCCAGGCCGGAGAAGGCATCCTGAACGCGGGGCTGGAGGCGACGTACACGAGCAGTTATTCGATGGAGCCGCTGAACGTCGGGGGCGTCGAGCTCGCGTCCTCGCAGGAAGGGGCCGGGCAACTCAACAAGTACAACCCCATCGCCCCGCCTCTCCCGAGCGTGAAGGGAAGGCTGTTCGGAAGCTACGGGTGGTCCGATTACAGCGTCGTCGGCTACGTGAACTACATCTCCTCCTACAGGGATCACGACGAAGCGGGAAGCGAGTACGAGGACATCGGCAGCTTCGTGACGCTGGACGCCACCGCGCTCTGGCGCCCCTCGCGGGGGCTGGGCGTCTCGCTGTCGCTGCTGAATCTGATGGATGTCGCCCCGCCCTACGTGAAGTGGGAGCAGTCATTCGACGGCTTCACCCACAGCGCGAAGGGCCGGCGCGTCAAGCTGTCGGCGACGTATCGGGTGTTCTGAGGGAGGCGGGCGGCGGCGCGGATTCCGTGGTTGGGCCGCCCGAATTCGCGTTCGGCAGTCTCGTTCCGCTATTGACGGGCGGTCGCGCGCCATTGGCGAGTTGTTCGCCAAGGGTTGGCGGCACGCCTGGGCCGCGTCCTGAATTCACATTTGGCAGTCCCATTCCGCCATTGACGAATTTGGGGTTCGCGATCCGGCGGAGTCCGGGACCCCTTCTTTCCTGGCCCGCCAGAGGCGCTGACGGGCTCGCTGACGGCATTCGCGGGCGGCTTCCTCTTCCGAAGGTCTCCCGACCCCGTTTCGGCCACTGCGGGGCATCCTGAGAAGCCGATTCCGGCGCCGTTATATTTGTACGTAAGTCATTGTGCAAAACAACGTTGGAGGATTGATGACCGCGCCTGCGAACGTTCTCTACGACACTCGCCGGAAGCCGTCCCCGTGGCCTGCGATGGTACGGGAGCCGATGGGTGTTCCACTCGACGCCGACCCCGCACCGTCCGGTCGCGAGCCCTCGGGCGAGGACGACGAACTCCACAAGCTGGGCGAGCGCATCGCGGAATTGGCGGCCTGCATCAACTCCGCCGAGGCGCGGATGATGACGCTGATCGCCGACTTCGACCGGCGGGGCGGATGGAAGGACGGCGGCTTCTCCTCCTGCGCCGAATGGCTGGCCTGGAGGACCGGCACCAGGATCGGCACGGCCCGCGAACGGGTACGGACCGCCCGCGCGCTGGAGCGCCTGCCTCAGACCGCCGATGCTCTGCGGGACGGCACCATTTCGTACGCCAAGGTCCGGGCGCTCACCCGGGTTGCGACCCCCGAGCGCGAGGCGGAGCTGCTCGAGTTCGCGCGCGCCGGCTCGGCGGCGAAGCTGGAGCGGACGGTGCGCATGTGGAAGAAGCTGTCGCGCGATGCGGAACTGACCGCCGATCAGGCCCGGCGCCGCAGCCGCACCTTCTCGGTCTTCGTGGACGGCGACGGGATGTACGTGGTGAAGGGGCGGCTCGAGCCGGAGGTCGGAGCCGTGCTGATGCGCGCGGTGGAGGCGGCGTCGGATGCGCTGTTCCGGTGCGAGGATGATGCGGGCGCCGGGAGTCGTGGGGGCGAGAACGGCGATTCGCGCCCCGAGCCGAAACAGCGCCGGGCCGATGCGGTGGGCCTGCTGGCCGAGCGGGCGCTGGCGGCCGGCTTGGGTGCCGCCCGGGGTCACGATGCGAGCCGGTCGATCGAGAATGCCGTCACAACGTCGACTGCACCCCGCGTCGAGTCCGGAACCCGGGCGGAGCGCTACCAGGTCATGGTCCATTGCGACGCCGCGACGCTTGCGGCCGAGGGCGAGCCCGGGCGCTCGGATCTGGACGGGATTCGCGTTTCCGCGGAGACGTCGCGGCGCATGGTGTGCGATGCGGCGGTGGTCGCGATGGTTCATGCGAAGGACGGCTCGATGCTGAACGTGGGACGCCGGACGCGCACCATTCCGCCGCACATCCGGCGGGCGCTGGAGGAGCGGGACCGGGGATGCCGCTTCCCCGGGTGCGGGTGCAGGTTCACGGAGGCGCACCATGTGAAGCACTGGGCCGATGGGGGCGAGACGAGCCTCGGGAACACGCTGCTCCTCTGCCGGCGGCACCACCGCGCGGTTCACGAGGGACGGGTGAACGCATCCGTGAACGGCGACGGGACGGTGCTGTTCTTGACGCCCACGGGAAGGATGCTGGTGGACGCGCCGAGAAGACCGGCGCCGCGGGCCGCACACCTGCCGCCGGTCCCATCGGTTCATCCGGGCGTCCCGGCGAGGGGCAAGGGTCCCATCCTGTCGAACGGGGCCGCCCTCTATCGCGACTCAGCCATCCCCTGGGAGATCGAGGCGGCGGCGCGGGAGGCGGCGGAGGACTCTCTGGAGACCCGGACTTGAGCTTGTGAGGGGATCGAGCGCAGACGCGCGCGGATTCCAGAGTCTGGCGCGGATTCGAGCTTGGCGCGGACTACCGGAATCAGTCGCGCAGCTTGAAGACGTACAGCGCGTTCCCGGACGCCGGATGGCGGATCTCCGGGGCCAGCAGGCGCGGGACGATGCGGGGGCTGCCGCCGCCGAGGCCGGTGCTGACCGCGAGGTACTGTTCGCCCCTGACGGAGAACGTCACGGGGAAGCCCTGTACCGAGGTCCCCAGCCGGGTCTCCCATAGCACGTCGCCGGTCTCGACGTCGTAGGCGCGGAAGTAGCGGTCCACATCGCCGGCGAACGCGAGGCCGCCGCCGGTGGTGAGCGCCGCGGTGAGGAAGGAGGCGCGCTGCTCGACGCTCCAGACCTCCTCGAGGGTGCGCACATCGTACGCGGCCAGCTTGCCCAGGCGGCCGTCGGTGCCGGGCATTTCGGCCCAGTCGCGGTCGGCGCCCGTGCCGCCCGACCCGACCTCCATGACGATCTCGCGGCCGGAGATCTCGAGGCAGCTCTGTGAGAGCGGGGTGACGAGCAGGCCGTTCTCCGGGCTGTACGCCATCGCGTGCCAGTTGTGGCCGCCCGCGGTGCTGGGGCAGACCGAGATCCACTCGCCGACTTCGGCTTTCATGATGTCCTGGCGGTAGGTGACCTCGCCGGTCTTGGGGTCGATGTGGTCGAAGACGTTCTGGTAGACGGTCTCGCGGTGCTGGAGGAACTCGCCCGTCTCGCGGTCGAGCTTCCAGAAGATGCCGTGCTTGCCGATGGCGAAGAGGAGCCGGCGGCCATCGACGTCCACCAGCAACTGCTCGAAGGACTCGTCCAGGTCGAGCGCCTCGCCGGGGACGTGCTGCCGGTACCAGGCCAGCGAGCCGTCGGCCGCGTTCATGGCCAGGGTGGAGCTGGTGTAGAGCGCCGCATCGGCGGCGGTGAGGCCGCGGCTGGCCGGCACCCAGGGCTTGGCCTGGGCGGTCCCCCAGTAGATGAGCCCGAGCGCCGGGTCGTAGCTGCCGGTGGTCCACGCATCCCCGCCGCCCCGCAGATGGAGGGGCAGGTCGCCCCAGGTGTCGCCGCCGGGTTCGCCCGGGCGCGCGATGGTGTAGGTGCGCCACACCTCCTCCCCGGTGTCGGCGTCGTGCGCGGTGATGAAGCAGCTGTCCTCGAAGAAGCGCCCGCACCCGTTCATGCCGTTCACGACCAGCCCCTCCACCACGAGGGGGCCTGCGACGCTGGCGTACCCCTTGCGGGGGTCGGCGACCTGGGTGTCCCAGACCGTCTTTCCGGTGCGCGCGTCGAGGGCGACCAGGCTCGCGTCTCTGGTGGCCAGGAACACCTTGTCCTCGTAGAGCGCCACGTTGCGCAACTGGTTGAAGCCGCCCGGGCGGATGTGGTCGGGGAACTGGCGCCGGTACTCCCACAGCAGGTCGCCGGTGGCGGCGTCGAGCGCCTGGATGATGTTGCCCGGGTTGGTGAGGAACATGATCCCGTCGAGCACCAGCGGGGTGGGCTGGTTGGCGCCGTCGGCCATGGCCCACACCCAGGCCAGCTCGAGGTCGGCGACGTTCTCGCGCCGGATCTGGTCGAGCGGGCTGTACCCCCACGCGTCGTAGGTGCGCCGGTACATGAGCCAGTCGGCGGGGTCGGGGTCGCGCAGCATCGCGTCGGTGACCGGCGGAAGCGGGCCGATGGCGCCCTCCACGGTCGTGAGGCCGGTGGCGCGTTCCAGCTCGCCGGTGGGCACGTAGGGGCGGTCGGCGGCGGTGACCGCTTCGGCAGCCGGCGGGTCGTCCGCGTC
>JAJEFC010000230.1 GCA_022820675.1 Vicinamibacteria bacterium
CCTGTCACGGGACGCGGTTGCGCAGATCATCGACTACGCCTCCGACCTGGACACCAAGAGCGATGTCGCCCTGGCCCGGCATATCGTCGACCACTCCGGCGTGGGCGGCATCGAGAACATCGACGACTTCGAGGAATGGTACGGCGAGAACACGGAGGCCCAGAGCCTCGACGCGCTCAGGCCGCTGCGCCTGTTCCTGATCGGGCTGGGGGTCGACGACAGGACGGAGCGGATGGTGAGGTTCCTCGCCGAGAACAGCGGCATGGACATCTCGCTGTTGACCTTCCACGGGTTCGCCCATGACGGCCGGATCCTCCTTGCCCGCCAGGTGGAGGTGGAGGCCGCCGCAGAGCCGGTGTCGCGCGGGCGGAGGGCGTACGTGAGCAGGGCGGAGAGAAGGGACCGGCTGGCGAGCCGTATCGAGGCGAGTGGTATGGCCGACGTCTTCGCCGCGGTCGAGAGCCTGTTCAGGGAGAACTGGCCCCGGTGCCGCACGAAACCTGGCACCCGCGGGCTTTCCGTCAAGCTGCAGAGTTGGTCGTACGCCCGCATCGATGTCTGGACGGGACGCGTGGGGATAGTGTTCTATTCGAGGGCCAAGGCCTTGTGCCTGGACGCGTTCAGGCAGCCTGTTCGGGAAATCAGACATCATACATGGCCAGAGAATCGCGAGCCGCTGGACGATCCCGACGCCGAGATTCACTTCAGGTTCACGGCGGAAGAATGGGCGCAACACAGCGAGGCCGTGTCGGCGCTGACGAGCGCGGTGTACGAAGCGTGGCTGAACAGCGGCGGGCAGGAGTCGGTTGCAGCGGGCGGCGAAGGCGATGATTCTACCGTATGACATGGGGAACGCCGGCGACCTGCTGAAGCACGGCGTTCTCGCGGAGTACGTGCGGTGGCATTGCGGTCTAAGCTTGCCGCTCCGATTCCTCGATCCGTTTGGCGGCGAGCCGTGGGGGGACGCGAAGGCGGAGGTGACGAGGCGGGTCCGGGCGTTGACGGACAGCGCTCTTCGGATGGAGCAAGTCGGTATCGATGGGGGTCGCTACTATGGTAGCGGCTTGTTGGTCCGTCGCACGGCGGAGGCGGCTGGCTGCGCACATGTGGTGGTGCTGGCGGGAGACGCCTGTGCGGCCCGGCGTCAGCGGCTTCGCGAGGCCGGCCTGGGAATGCTCGAAGACGAGTTCGCGCGGCGCGAGACGGACGTAGGCCACGACGCTTACGACGCGTTGACCGAGATCGTCCGCGGTGCCAGGCGGGGCGACCTGGTGCTGATCGATCCCTTCTTCGACAACTTCCTCGAAGAGCGCGCCTCGGCCGTGGTCGCAGAGATGGCCGAGATGGCCGCAGTCGGGGGAGCGCTGCTGTTCGCGCTGAGGCCCGATCGGGGCGACGACCCCGGGCGGCGTTTCGACGCGCTCGTCAGCGAGCACCTGCCCGGAGCGTGGCGCATGTCCTGCCCCCCGGTCGCCGATACGGATGTGCGAGGCGAATCGAAGTACCACGCCGAGGTCGTCCTGGCGGCCCGGCCGCTGCTGATGCCGGAGAGGGCGGATGACGCGGCGGTCCTCGCGGGTCGTTTGACGAGCCTTGGGCGGCAACTTGCCCGGGTTCTCCGCCTGCCCGTGGGAGGAATCGATTTCCGCGTCGTGCGGTGATCTCGGCTGGACCGAGCGACGTTCATCGCGTCGATCCCGTGCCGCGGTCCAGCCACGGTGGCGGGCACGTGTCGTCGGGTCCGGTGCCGACTCGCGGGAACGGCGGATTCCCCCAATGGGCGTCGAGGTTGGACGCGATACTGTCGCGAAAGCACGGAACGAAATCGGCCAACAGGCGGGTACCGAGCAGGACCTGAGTTCTTCCGCGACTTTGCGGCCCGGCGCTCCCGCCGTGGACAATCTGTTGGCGGACGAGGTTGAGATTGTCGAAGAGGGTGTTCAGCGTGCCCTTGATCCTGTGGTCGGCGCCTTTGTATGACCATCTGTCAATTGCCGCCTCCAGTTTCGCTTTCGAATCGCGAACACGTCGCTGGAACCTTGCCTCCCACGCATCGGAAGTCGTCACGTCGGAGTCTTCACGCCGTCGCTTCCAGAAGTACGGACTCGCTTGGCGCAGTTCCAGGATGTCAACGATGTCCTTCCTGGTGGCGATGAGGATGTTGCGGAGTCGTCCTCTGTCGTGGCGCGCTAGCTTGGCATGGAAGCTGAATCTTGATCCGTTGGTCTCGGTTTGGTGGGCGGCTTCGTAGGCGATCCAGTACAACAGGAACCGAATGTGGGCGTGCTCGTCGTCGTCCGGTTCCCTTCTGGCCGATTCGATCCAGACGTTCATCCGGGTCACTCGACGCTGGTTCCCTTGCCGGAGTCGATGGTCAGCCATTGGAAGTAGCACTTGAATGACAGCGGTCGAGCATGTGGCCAGCACATTGGTCCACCGCATCTCGATCTCGTCGCCGTGGCGGCCAAGTGCCGCCGTCGGTGCCGACGACTCACCCGAACATCTCTTCAACGGGCAGCCGCAGTCCGGCGACTCCGGTCGATGTCACGGTCTCACCTGCCGACACGACGCGCTCGTTGCGGTAGCCGTCGGGGCCGGGGCCGGTGTAGACGATGACGGTCCTGGCCCCGACGTCCACGATCCACATCTCGGGGATGCCGGCGCGGGCGTACCGGGGCGCCTTCTCGAGCCGGTCGTAGAGCAGGGACGAGTCGGCGACCTCGATGACGAGGAGCACGTCGGCGGCTTCGGGGTGCCGCGCGAGGTAGGCGCTTCCGGGCTGGCGCGCGACCACCACGTCGGGCTGCGGCTCCGTGTGGCGCCCCAGGCGAATCGGATTCTGGCTGCTCACGTACGCGTTGTCGCCCAGGCGGGTGATCAGCGACCGCACGAGGCGGTTCACGATCCAGGCGTGCGGGGGCCCGATGGGGTTCATGGTGAGGACCTCTCCGTCGATGAGCTCCACGCGGTCGTCCGCGGTGAGGATCCCCGCTTCGCCCATGCGCGCGAAGTCGTCCACGGTGAAGAGGTGGCGATGGACGTTGGCTGTGGCCATGGCGCCTCCCTGACGGGTCGAGTGGTCCGGGTCCGCTCCGGCCGTGCCCGGCCCCGGCGGCGGCGGGACCGGGCGTGTCGCCGACCCGGCGTGGGCTCGGTGTGGGCGGTGGCCGAACCGGGCGCACGCCGGCGGTCCCCGCTACTCGCCCAGCGCGAACACCCAGAGGACGCCGCCCTGGGGCACCTGGACGTTCCGCTCGAAGTGCTCGTTGACGGCCCGCTGCATGCCCTGGGCGTCGACCCCCCAGCCCGACTGGACGGCGATGTACTGGACGCCGTCGACCTCGTAGGACGAGGGCACGCCGATGACCCCCGAGTTCGTCCGCTGCTCCCAGAGGACCTCGCCGGTGGCGGCGTCGAACGCCCGGAAGTAGCGGTCGTTGGTGCCGCCGGCGAAGACGAGGCCGCCGCCGGTGGTCATGATCGGGCCCCAGTTCTGCGACTCGGGGAACTCGTGGGTCCAGACCTGCTCGCCGGTCGCGAGGTCCCAGGCCTGCAGCTCGCCGAGGTGCTCGGCGGCGTCCACGACGAAGACCCGGGACGTCGCGCCGGTGAATGCCCGGCCGGGGACGTACTCCACGTCGCGGCCGACGATGGTCGAGCAGAGGTTCTCGTTGGCGGGGATGTAGAGGTAGCCGGTCTGGGGGCTGTAGGCGGCCGGGGGCCAGTCCTTGCCGCCCCAGAGCGACGGGCAGAACGTGGCCGGCCGGTTCGTGCCGGGCTTGCGCTCGGGGTCGTACTCGGGGCGGCCGGTCACCGGGTCGATGGCCGTGAACACGTTCTGGTCGACGTAGGGCTGCGCGTCGACGAAGGTGATGGCGTCGGGCCCGCGCTCGAGCATCCACAGGTAGCCGTTGCGGGCGGGGTGCACCAGGGTGGGGATGGTGCGGCCGTCGCGCGGGACGTCGATGAGGAGCGGGGCCGACACCTCGTCCCAGTCCCACGAGCCGTTCCAGTGGTATTGGTGGTACCCCTTCAGCTCGCCGGTGTCGGCGTCGAAGGCGACGACGGAGTTGGTGTAGAGGTTGTCGCCGGGCCGCTGGTCGCCGATCCACGGGCCGGGGTTGCCGGTGCCCCAGTAGGTGAGGTTCAGCTCGGGATCGAACGAGCCGGTGATCCAGATCGAGGCGCCGCCGGTGCGCCACGTCTCGCCCGGCCACGTCTCGATGCCGGGGTCGCCGGGGCCGGGGATGGTGTGCGTGCGCCACACCTCCTCGCCCGTCTCGGCGTCGAAGGCGGCGACGAACCCGCGGATGCCCCGCTCGCCCCCCGACGGGCCCACGAGGACCTTGCCGTTGGCGATGAGCGGCGCGATGGTCATGTAGTAGCCGTTGCGGTAGTCGGCGACGGCGGTCTCCCACACGAGCTCGCCGGTCGTCGCGTCGAGGGCCACCACGAAGGCGTCGTGCGCCGTGTAGTAGACCTTGTCGCCGTAGAGGGCGACGCCGCGGTTGGTGCGGTGGGGATGGGCCATGTCGTCGGGGAACTGCCGCTGGTACAGCCAGAGCTGCTCCCCGGTGCGGGCGTCCACCGCGATGACCCGGTCCTCGGGGGTGGTGATGAACATGATGCCGTCGTTGACGACCGGCGGCGACTCGTGGCCCGAGGTGACGCCCGTCGACAGCAGCCACACCGGCTCGAGGTCGGCCACGTTCGCGGTCGTGATCTGGTCGAGGGGACTGTAGCCCCAACTGTCGTAGGTGCGGCGGTACATGAGCCAGTCGCCGTCGGCCGGCGACCGCAGCCGCTCGTCGGTCACCGGGGTGTAGTCGGGTTCCTGCGCGGCCGTCCCCGGCGGAACCGCCAGCGCGAGCGCGGCCATCGCGGCGCGCGCGGCAACGAGTCGTATAGGAAGTCTCGCCATTCGTCCTCTCCTGCGTGTGCCCTTCATTCCGTGCTCCGCGCTTCACCGTGCTCCGCGCTTCGCCGTGCTCCGCGCTTCGCCGTGCTCCGCGCTTCACCGTGCTCCGCGCTTCACCGTGCTCCGCGCTTCACCGTGCTCCGCGCTTCACCGTGCTCCGCGCTTTACCGTGCTCCGCGCTTCACCGTGCTCCGCGCTTCACCGTGCTCCGCGCTTCGCGACGGCCTCTCGTTGCGTCCTGCCGGCAGCCCTCTCCGCCCACGGCGGGGCGGGATGCCGTGTCCGTGCCGACCCGCCACACCAAGCACGTCGCCTCTGCCCTCGGCGGAGGCGGAATGCTGCGGGGGACCTCGGCCGTGCCGCCCTCGATCGCGGTTGCGAGTCGGCGTACGCGACCCGAGGCAGCGGGTCGGCGCGCTCTCGTCCCGCATTATGACGCGAACCCGCCGGCCGGCGCACCGCCGGTTCGCCGGGGGGCCGGCCGGGGCGGTCGCGTGGCCGGCGTCTTCGACCCG
>JAJEFC010000140.1 GCA_022820675.1 Vicinamibacteria bacterium
CGCTGTTGTCCTGGAGCAGGATCGTGCTGACGACGGACCAGTTGCGCGCGTTGATCGCCGGCGGGGAATCCGACCGCGTCGAGTTCACGGTCTCGACGACGAACACGGACAAGTTCGGCGAGGCGATCTGCGCGTTCGCCAACGACTTCCTCGATCACGGGCAGCCGGGCCGTCTCATCGTCGGCGTCGACGACGCGGGAAGGGTCGCCGGCCTGGCGGTCACCGACGACCTGCTCAAGCGCCTGGGGGCGTTGCGCTCGAACGTCAACCTCGAGCCGCTTCCGGCCATGACCGTCCAGAAGTACGCGCTGCCGGACGGCGACGTGGCCGTCGTCGAGGTCCTGCCGTCCGACCTGCCGCCCGTTCGCTACAAGGGCCGGGTCTGGGTTCGCGTCGGTCCGTCCCGTCGTGGCGCGAATCAGCAGGAAGAGCGCATTCTGATCGAGAAACGGACCGCCCGGCAGCGGCCGTTCGACGTCCGCCCGTGCCACGGCTGCACGCTCGACGACCTCGCCCTGGACCTGTTCCTGGTCACCTACCTGCCCGCCGCCGTGGACCTGGCGGTCATCGCCGAGAACAATCGCGCGAACGAGGAGCAGATGGCGTCGCTACGGCTGTACGACCTGGGCGCCGGTTGCCCCACCAACGCGGGAACGCTGTTGTTCGCCCGGGATCCCCTGCGCTGGATGCCCGGCGCCTGGGTGCAGTTCGTCCGTTGGGCGGGGACGACGATGGCGCACGATCCGATCGGCGAGAGGCGGTTCCGCGGCGACCTGATCACGGTCCTGAGGGAGGTCGATGCGTTCATTTCGCTCCCCGCACGGGCGCGTCCCGTGACCGAATCGGCCCTCCGCGAGAGGACCGAGACGGACTACCCGCCGGTCGCGGTTCGCGAGCTCCTGCTCAACGCGATCATGCACCGCTCGTACGAGTCGAATGCGCCCGTCCGGTTCTACTGGTACGACGACCGCATCGAGATCCAGAACCCGGGCGGGCTGTACGGCCTGGCGTCGCGCGAGAACTTCCCGCGGCAGACGGACTACCGCAATCCGGTCCTGTCCGAGGCCCTCGCGACCCTGGGGTACGTCAACGCCTTCGGGCGCGGGGTCGTCCGGGCGCAGGACGCCCTGCGGAGGAACGGCAACCCCGAGGCGGAGTTCACGTTCGATCCCACCCAGGTGCTGGCGACCATCCGGAGGGCGCCTTGAAGACGATCGCCTTCTTCAACAACAAGGGGGGCGTCGGCAAGACCACGCTCGTATACCACCTGGCCTGGATGTACGCGGAGCTCGGATTCTCGGTGTTGGCCGCGGACCTCGATCCGCAGGCGAACCTCAGTACCGTGTTCCTCGACGAAGAGCGGCTGGAGCGGCTGTGGCCCGACGGCGAACATCCGGACAGCATTCTGGGCGCCGTATCGCCCATCCTGCGCGGTCTCGGGGACATCAGGGCGCCGCACGTCGAGAAGGTCGCCGACAACCTGGGCCTGGTCGTCGGCGATCTGGGATTGTCGAGCTTCGAGGCCAAGTTGTCCTCGGCGTGGCCGGACTGCCTGAGCCGCGACGAGTCGGCGTTTCGCGTCGAGTCGGCGTTCCATCGGACGATTCTCGGGGCCGGCGACGAGCAGAACGCCGATCTGGCGTTGATCGACCTCGGTCCGAACCTGGGCGCCATCAACCGGGCCGCGATCATTGCGGCGAACTTCGTCGTCTTCCCCCTCGCCCCCGACCTGTTCTCCCTCCAGGCGCTGCGCAACGTGGGACCGACGCTGCGCGAGTGGCGCGGCGACTGGCAGGATCGCCTCGCGCGTCGTCCGGCGGTCCAGGACCTCGATCTGCCGCCGGCCGATATCGTGCCGGCCGGCTATGTCGTCATGCAGCAGGCGGTGCGCGCGGGTCGTCCGGTCCGGGCCTACCAGAAGTGGATCGCGAGGATTCCGGACGTCTATCGCAAGGAAGCGCTCGATCAGGTCGGTGACGGCGCGTCCTCGACCGATGACGACGCCGAGTGCCTCGCCACCCTGAAGCACTACCTCAGCCTGATGGCCATGGCCCATGAGGCCCGCAAGCCGATGTTCCATCTCAGGGCGGCGGACGGCGCGCTCGGCGGTCACGTCTACGCCGTGCAGGATTGCTTCAGCGACTTCGAGAAGCTCGCGAGGGCGATAGCCGCCAGGTGTGATGTCCACCATGGGTGAGGACGAACGGCCGGCGACCCTCGTCGGACGACGCCCCTGACCTGCCGCCATGCGGGCGGGCCGGGCTCGTCACGTGCCGGTCCGGGACCCTGCCGCGCTCCGCCGGGCCGTGGGGGGCGCAGGACGATGGCCGGCTCCTGACGTGCGGGACAGCGGGTCTCGCGTGGCGGCAGGTCGGCAGGTGCGGCAGGTCGGCGGGTGCGGCAGGTCGGCGGGTAAGGACAGTGACGGGGGTTGACCTTTGACGTGCGGGACAGCGGGTCGGCGGGTGCGGCAGGTCGGCAGGTCGGCGGGTAAGGTCAGTGGCGGGGGTACCTTGCCAGGTCCCCAACGCAGGAACCGCCCAAAGACCGGCTGCATCCGGGTTACGGTTGGCAACCTCGTATGATCACCGCCCCAAGGCGGTGCCTCATCGAGTTGCCTGGGACTCACGCCAGGGACGGGTCGCCGGCCTCCTGCAGCGCGCCCTTGGCGATGAGCACCGACAGGACGCCCAGGAAGTCCGGCAGCGGGGCCGGGGGGCAGACGCCGTTGTAGGCCTCGTACAGATCGGGGACCTGCCGGTGGAGCGGGGCCAGCTCCACGACGCGGACGAGGTCGATGTCACGCAGGAATCGGAGGCCCCGGGCGGCGCCGGCGTCCGGCCAGCCGGGGACGACGAGGCGGTCCTCGAGGATGATGCGCCGGGCGGTGATGGCGGGGCGGCGGACGACCCCGAGCCGGTCGCCGCGTCGGAGCCGCAACGCCGGCGCGCGCCGGAGGGCCTCGAAGGCGGCGAGGACGCCGGGGTCCCGGCGCAGGGCGTCGACGGCGGGCTCGGGGTGGGCGAGGGGGGCCGCCTCCGGCATGCCCGCCTCGGCGCGGTCGGTCCAGAACGGGTGGTCGTGCCGGCCCGCCGCCTCGGCGAAGAACTCGGCCGACTGGCGCTCGAGCGCGGCGTGCATCTCGCGCTCGCGCTCGTCGAAGAGGTCTAGCGCGACGCCGGCCAGCGCGGGGTCGGTCAGCGCCGTGTGCACGACGACGGCGGCGAGCCACCCCGACGCCAGCGCCTTCTTGACCCCGCAGGACGACAGCGGGTCGATGAACGATCCGGCGTCGCCGACCAGCAGCAGGCCGGGGGCCGCGTAGGCGCGGGCGTCGTAGACCGAGGCGTCGCATCCCCACGGCCCGGCGTCGAGGGTCGCCCCGGCGGTCAGGGGGCCGAGGGCCGCGGTCTTCGCGAGCTCCGCCTCGTAGCAGGGCGCGAGGGGTCCGCCGCGCTCGAGGCGGGTGACCCGCGGGTCCACCATCAGGGTGAAGTAGCGCTGCTCCGGCGTCACCGGGACCGACCACGCCCAGCCGTCCCCGTAGCTCTCGACCAGGGTGTGCGACTCGTCCTCGAGGCCCCATCCTCCGCGCCGTGACCACACCGCGGCGAGGGCCAGCGTCGTGCGGCCTGCCGCGTGTCGGCGAAACCCCCGCCGCGCGACGACCCCGGCGCGGCCCGAGCAGTCCAGCACGAACCGCGCCGCCACCGACCGGGCCTCGCCTCCGGCCAGGTAGCGCAGCGAGGGCTTCGCCGCCCCGGCCGGGGCGGACCGGGGCGCCAGATCCACCTGCCGCACCGCGGCGTCGGGCTCCACGGCGGCGCCCGCCTGCGCCGCGAGGCGCAGCAGCAGCCGGTCGAGCTCGTTCCGCCGCACCTGCCACCCGGTGCCCCCGCCCGCGAACGGCACCGCCCGCGGACCCTGTCCGCCCCACCAAACCGTGTTGCCGGTGCTGCGGAGGAACCCCGCCGCCTCCACGTCCGGGGTCACCCCGATCAGGTCGAGCAGCTTGCGGCAGCTCGGGGGCAGGGATTCGCCCAGGGCGCGCGCGTCGTCGGCCGGCTTCGCCAGCACCCGCACCGCGTGGCCCCACGCGGCGAGCAGGCGGGCCGCCGCCGCCCCGGCGGGGCCGCCCCCGATGACGACGGCGTCGAGAGGCGCGGGATCCATTTCGACTTATTCTGTCACTCGTGCTCGACCCGCATTTCCGCCGCGCCCTGTCGTATCTGAGGCCCTACCGGTGGCAGTTGACCCTGGTGGTGGTGCTCAGCCTCGTCTCCACCGGCTTCTCGCTCGTCGTCCCGCTGCTGTCCCGGACGCTGGTCGACGGGGCGATCCTCGCGGGCGACGCCGGCGCCCTGCGCCTCGTCGTGCTCGTCTTCGTCGCGGTCACCGCGGCCGGGTTCGGGCTCAACGTGTGGAGCGGGCTGCGCTACACGCGGGTCTCGGCGGACGTCCTGTTCGACATGCGCCTGGCCCTCTACCGCCATCTGCAGCAGCTCTCGCCGCGGTTCCACGCGCGGACCCGGTTCGGCGACATCATGTCGAGGCTGAACAACGACATCGGCGAGATCCAGCGGGTGGCGTCCGAGGTCGTGCTCGCGTGGGTGGGGAACGTGCTGTTCCTCATCGGGGCGGTCGTCATGCTGGCGTACCTCGACTTGCGGCTGCTGCTGCTCGGCACCGCCGCCCTGCCCGTGAGCATCTGGGCCCTCGTGCACTACCGGCGACGGCTCGAGAAGCGGGTCGCGGTGCTGCGCGAGCGGAGCGCCGACATCGGCAGCTTCCTCATCGAGACCCTGCAGGGGGTCCGGCTCGTCGTCGCCGCCAACGCGCAGGAACGCGAGGTGCAGCGCTTCCGGCGCCGGAACGGCCGGTTCATCGACGCCCTGATGGCCATGCAGTGGACGACGTACCTGTCGGGCGGCCTCCCGGGGCTGGTCCTGTCGGGCAGCACGGCGCTCGTGTTCCTCTACGGCGGGCAGCGCGTCATCGACGGCACCCTGACCCTGGGCACCCTCGTGGCGTTCATGGCCTATCAGCTTCGGCTGTTCGCCCCGGTGCAGGCGCTGATGGGGCTCTACGCCAGCTTCGCGACGGTGCGGGTGTCGCTGGGTCGGGTGCACGAGATCCTCGACGTCGAGCCCGAGGTGGTGGAGCCGCCGTCGGCGGCGGCGCTGCCCGAGGTGCGCGGCGAGCTGGCGCTCGACGACGTCACGCTGTCGTTCGGTCGCGGCGGCCCGGTGCTGGAGCACGTCACCCTGCGGGCGCCGGCGGGCGCCTGCCTCGCCATCGTCGGCCCGAGCGGCGGCGGCAAGAGCACCGTCGCCGACCTCGCGCTGCGGTTCCTCGACCCCGACGCGGGGACGGTGCGGCTCGACGGGCAGGACCTGCGCGCGCTCCGGCTGCGCGACCTGCGCCAGCACGTCGGGCTCGTGGAGCAGGAGCCGGCGGTGTTCCACGCCTCGATTGCCGACAACATCCGCTACG
>JAJEFC010000054.1 GCA_022820675.1 Vicinamibacteria bacterium
CCCCTCCGGAACGCGCCGTCCCGGCCTCAGCGGTACGGTTTGCGGGCCGCGTCTCACTTTCTTGGCGTGCGCCCGGTCGGCGGGGCGCCGAGCGAGCCGCCCGCGACGACTGGCGGGCCGGGAGTCGGCGGCGGCGCGGCCTCACGTCGGGCCGCCGGGGCGGGCGTGGCCGGCCCGCGGGACGGGCCGGGCGACGAACGGGGAGCGTGAACGAATGGGACGTCTCGAACGGATCTGGGTGAAACGGTTCCACCGCGGCCCGATGGACCAAGCCGAGGCCGCCGACCTCCGTCGCGGCGCGGGCATCGTCGGCAACGCCAACCAGGGCGGCTGGCGGCAGGTCACGATTGTCGCGGCCGCCGACTGGGACCGCGTCGTCGAGGCGCTCGGGGCGGCGGTCGACCCCGGGGAGAGGCGCGCCAACCTGCTCGTCAGCGGGGTCGCCCTCGCGCACACCCGCGATCGAATCCTGCAGGTGGGCGGCTGCCGGCTGCGGGTGCGCGGCGAGACCCGCCCCTGCGAGCGGATGGACGAGGCCGAGCCGGGCCTGCGCGCCGCCCTCGACCCCGGGTGGCGGGGAGGCGTGTTCGCCGAGGTGCTCGACGACGGCCGCATCGCCGTCGGCGACCCCGTCGCGTGGGCGGAGGCGCCGTCAGCCGGAGGCCGCGCTCAGACCGACTCGAGCTGATCCGCCTTGGCCGCGAAGACGAAGTCGCTCTCGGTCAGGCCGTCGATCTTGTGCGTCCAGATGGTGACGGTGGCCCGGCCCCAGGCAAGCAGGATGTCGGGGTGGTGGCCCTGCTCCTCGGCCATCTCGCCGACCCGCACCGTGAAGTCGAGGGCCTGACGGAAGTCCTCGAAGCGGTAGGTCTTCTCGAGGTGGTGCCCGTCGACTACCTCCCAGCCGCCGTCCAATTGCCGCTGGTACCCGGCCAGCTCCTCCCCCGCGAGGGGCGGCACCCCGCCCCGGCAGGGCACGCACTGCTTCGACGCGAGCTCGCTCATGCGTCTTCCTCCGTATGCCGGTCCAGACGGCCGGGCCGAGCCCGACCTCTTCACCCGATAGTCTAGCCGCATCTCCGCCCGGCGACAGCGGGTCCTCTGCGACGAACGGCCGGCAGAAGGGCGGCGCCGAGATCTGACGAGGAGCCCTGCTACGGAATACCATAGTGGGTTGGACTGCGGCTGGTGCGCCCTTCGCAGAGCTTCGCGCAACGTCGCCGCAGCCTGCCGTTCGGTGACGCCCGTCCGATCGCCGGTAGAACCGTCCGTCGCGGGTGCACGGGAGGCGAGGAGCCTGCCGCACGGAACACCAACCACTCCCAGGAGACCATCGATGGCCGATCAGAAACAGAACTTCGACAACCACGCCCGTTTCGTGCCCATCTACCACTACGTCGCCGCCCCCATCCTCCTCGTCAACCTCGGCTGGGCGGTCTGGCAGCTCCGGGCTCCGTCGTTCCCGGCCCTGCTCGACGCGCTGGTGGCGGCCGCTCTCATCATCCTCTTCCTGTGCGCGCGGGTCTTCGCCCTCAAGGCGCAGGACCGCGTGATCCGCCTCGAGATGCGCCAGCGCATGCGCGAGCTGCTGCCCGAGGACCTGCAGGGCCGGATAAACGAGTTCACGCCGCAACAGATGGTGGGCCTCCGGTTCGCCGGCGACGCCGAGCTGCCCGACCTCGCCCGCAAGGTGCTCGACGAGAACATCACCGCGGCGACCCCCATCAAGAAGCTCGTCACCGACTGGCAGGGGGACTACTACCGCGTCTAGCGTGCCGCAACCGTGGTTCGTGGGACGATTTCGAGCGGCTTTGCCTCGGAGTTCGCAGGCACTTGCCGCGATTCAAGTCGCTCGCGAGCTTCGCAGCCGGGAACCCCGGGGCCCACGGCGGCCCCCCGCGGCGCATTGCGACCGGCGGGGTGCGCGAGGACGGCGAGACGCCCCCCCGCGACGAACGATGGAACAACTCGCGGGGCGGCATCGTCCATGCCGGCGAAGCGCCGGGGACGAAGGCGCCTGCGAGGCGGCGAACCGGGCGGCCCCACGACCAACGCAGGTGCCGTCGGCACCGGCCCGGAGACGGAGGCGCCTGCGAGGCGGCGACGGGGCGATGGAATAAACGCCGCGGCCGCGTCGTCTAGTACCATTGGTGGGGTTGCGCCCCGCCGCGGAATCCGGCGGCGCGCGCGTTGCCCTGGAGTACGAGCCCAGCTCGAGCCTGCCGCGCTCATGCGCCGGCGCGGCGCGTTCCGCATTTCTCACGACGGCTCCGGGACGGCATCACGGAAAGGGAAACACTCATGAAGGGCGGGATCGCTTGGTTCGCCCGCAACCCGGTCGCCGCGAACCTCATGATGATCTTCATCATCATGAGCGGCGCGATTGCGACCACCGCGGTCAAGGAAGAGATCTTCCCCGAGATCGAGCTCGACCGGGTCAGCATCAACATCCCGTATCTCGGCGCGGCGCCCGAGGAGGTCGAGTCGGGGGTGATCCTCCGCGTCGAGGAGGCCATCCAGGGCATCGACGGCATCAAGGAGATCCAGTCGACCGCGTCCGAGGGCAGCGCCTCGGTCATGGTCGAGCTCGAGCTCGGCGCCGACGCCCGGCGCGTCGTCGACGAGATCAAGAACCAGGTCGACGCCATCACCACGTTCCCCATCGAGACCGAAGAGCCCATCATCCGCGAGCTCATCGCCCGCAACCAGGTCACCGACATCGCCATCTCCGGCGCCACCGACGTCTTCACCCTGAAAGCGATCGCCGAGCAGGTGCGTGACGAGCTGACCGTGCTGCCCGAGATCACCCAGGTCGACATCGTCAGCGCGCCGCCCTACGAGATATCGATCGAGGTCTCCGAGACCGCCCTGCGGCGGCACGGCATGACCTTCGACCAGGTCGCCGACGCGGTGCGCCGCTCGTCGCTCGACCTCCCCGGCGGCTCCGTCCGCACCGACGGCGGCGAGATCCTGCTGCGCACCATCGGCCAGGCCTACCGCGGCGACGAGTACGAGAGCCTCGTGCTGTGGACCCGCGCCGACGGCACCCGCCTCAGGCTCGGCGACGTCGCGAACGTCGTCGACGGCTTCGCCGAGACGGACCAGGAGGCGCGGTTCGACAGCGACACGACGGTGATGGTGTCGGTGTTCCGCACCGGCGACCAGAGCGCCCTCGACATCGCGGCGGCGGTGGAGCGGTACGTCGAGGACATGCAGGCGCAGGTTCCCCGGGGCATCTCGCTCACCATCTGGCAGGACCAGGCCGAGATACTCGCCGACCGGCTGACCCTGATGGTGCGCAACGGCGCCACCGGGTTCGTGCTCGTCTTCATCGTCCTCGCCCTCTTCCTCCAGTTCCGCCTGGCGTTCTGGGTCAGCCTGGGCATCCCCATCTCGTTCCTCGGCGCCATCGCCCTGATGCCGGGGCTCGACGTCTCGGCCAACGTCATCTCGCTGTTCGCGTTCATCCTCGTGCTGGGCATCGTGGTCGACGACGCGATCATCGTGGGCGAGAACATCTTCCGCCACCAGGAGAACCACGGGGAGGCCCTGCGGGGCTCCATCGAGGGGGCGCACGAGATCGCCAAGCCGGTGACCTTCGCGGTCCTGACGACGGTGGCGGCGTTCATGCCGCTGATGTTCGTGCCCGGCATGATGGGGAAGATCTTCCGGGTCATCCCCCTCGTCGTCATCCCCTGCCTGCTCTTCTCGCTGATCGAGTCGCTCGGCATCCTGCCCGCCCATCTCGCCCACATGCGGCAGCGCCGCACGTCCGGCCCGTGGCACCGGTTCCAGCAGTTCTTCGCGAACGGCCTGAAGAACTTCGTCCGAACGGTCTACCAGCCGCTGCTCGAGACCGCGCTCCGCTGGCGCTACGTCACCGCCGCCGTCGGGCTCTCGACCCTCATCCTCACCGGGGGCATGGTGCTCGGGGGGTGGACCAACTTCCACTTCTTCCCCTCGATCGAGGCCGACTTCATGGCGGCGTCGCTCACCATGCCGCAGGGCACGCCGGTCGAGTCGACGTCGCGGGCGGTCGAGAAGCTGGAGGAGGGGGCCGCGCGACTCCGCGCCCGGTTGCAGCGCGAGACCGGCATGGACTACTTCCGCCACGTGTCGGCGGCGGTCGGCGACCAGCCGATGATGTCGCGCGGCGGCGGCCCGATGGGGCCGATGGAGGTGGCCAGCGCCGCGAACCTCGGCGAGGTGACGGTGGAGCTCGCCCCGGCCGAGACCCGGGCGTACACGAGCGAGCAGCTCGGCCTGATGTGGCGCGAGGCGACCGACCCCATCCCGGAGGCGGTCGAGGTCAACTTCGACATGTCGATGATGGCGCCGGGCGACGACGTCGACGTGCAGCTCGCGGGGCCCGACCTCGAGCGGTTGCGCGCCGCCGCCGACGAGGTCAAGCGCCGGCTCGCGGCCTACGCCGGGGTCTACGAGATCTCCGACTCGTTCCGCGCCGGCAAGGTCGAGATGCAGCTCGGCATCAAGCCCGCGGCGGAGACCCTCGGCCTGACCCTGCAGGACCTCGGCCGGCAGGTGCGGCAGGCCTTCTACGGCGAGGAGGCCCAGCGCATCCAGCGCGGGCGCGACGACATCCGGGTCATGGTGCGCTACCCGCGGGACGACCGCCGCTCGCTCGGCGACCTCGAGAACATGCGCATCCGCACCCCGAACGGCGGCGAGGTGCCGTTCGGCCAGGTCGCGCAGGTGGAGCCTGGGCGCGGCTTCGCGTCGATCAAGCGGGTAGACCGCAACCGGGCCGTCAACGTGACCGCCTCCGTCGACCCGGCGGTGACGTCGGCCGGGGCGGTCATCGGCGATCTGCAGGCGCGCATCCTGCCCGAGGTCCTCGCCGACTACCCCGGCGTGTTCTACACCTTCGAGGGGGCCCAGGCCGAGCAGGTCGAGGCGGTGGGCGGCCTGCAGTGGGGGTTCGCGCTGGCGCTCCTCATGATCTTCGCCCTCCTCGCGGTGCCGCTGCGCTCGTACGTGCAGCCGCTGATCATCATGGCGGCCATCCCCTTCGGCCTCGTCGGGGCCATCTGGGGGCACATGGTGATGCGGCTCGACGTCACCATGATGTCGATGTTCGGCCTCGTCGCGCTGACCGGGGTCGTCGTCAACGACAGCCTCGTGATGGTCGACTTCATCAACCGCGCGCGGAAGGTCCACGACGACGTGGGCAGCAAGGTGCGGCAGGCGGGCGGACAGCCGCGGGACCGCCACGCCTTCGAGTCGGCGGGCCTCCAGCTCGCGATTCGCGAGGCGGGGAGCAACCGGTTCCGGCCCATCCTCCTCACGTCGCTCACCACGTTCTTCGGCCTCGCGCCGCTGATGCTCGAGCGCAGCATGCAGGCGGCGTTCCTGGTGCCGATGGCGGTGTCGCTGGCGTTCGGGGTGCTGTTCGCCACCTTCATCACGCTGATCCTGGTGCCGACGGCGTACCTCATCCTCGACGACGTCCAGCGGACGCTGCGGCGGATGTTCGGGCATGAAGAGCCGACGTTCGCCCCCGAGGCGCCGCCCCTGACCGACGACGCGGTGGTGGCGGGCGGCGCCCAGGCGGCGAGGACCGCCGAGGCGGCGTCGTAGCCCGGAAATCGTCGCCTTCGGCTCCGATTGCCGCCCAACCAACCCTGCCAGGAGTCTGCACCGTTCTACGGCGCAGACCCCTGGACCGATCTCGATCCCCGCGATCTCTTGATATAGTGGGCGCCCCACCCGGTGGGCATCGATGGTGGAGTGCGCGTGGCGCGAACGGGACTCGCGACACAGGCCGAGGAAGGAGCCGCAGTAATGAAGCAGGTCACCGCAATCATCAAGCCGCACATGCTGGACGAGGTTCGTGACACGCTCTCGCGTCTCGGCGTCGCCGGCATGACCACGACCGAGGTCAAGGGCTTCGGCCGCCAGAAGGGCCATACCGAGATCTACCGGGGGGCCGAGTACTCGGTCGACTTCGTGCCCAAGGTCAAGCTCGAGATCGTCGTGGACGACGACCGCCTCGACGCGGTCATCGACGCCATCAAGACCTCCGCGCGAACCGGCCAGATCGGCGACGGCAAGATCTTCGTGGCCGACATGGAGCAGGCGGTCCGCATCCGGACCGGCGAGGTGGGATCCAACGCGCTCTAGGCGCCCGGGCAGGGCCCGGCGGCCCACCGGACCCGCCGCGGGGACGGCGGGGTCCGGCGCGGCCCACGGGCGGGTGAAAGCGTCGAAACGGATTCCCGCGTCTCGGACCAAGTCTGGAGAGGGAGGATTACGCATGACCTTCAAGTCGAAAGCGTTCTTCGTCGCATTGGCGGGTGCATTCGCGGTCACGTTCCCCCGCGCGGCGTGGGCCCAGGACGGCCTGAGCTCCGGCGACACCGCGTGGATGCTGACGTCGAGCGTCCTCGTCCTGTTCATGACCATCCCCGGGCTCTCGCTCTTCTACGCGGGCCTGGTGCGGGCCAAGAACGTCCTGTCGGTGATGATGCAGTGCTTCGTCATCACCTGCATGGTGACGCTCATCTGGACCGTGTACGGGTACGGCCTCGCCTTCGGCGACGGCGGCAGCCTGAACGCGTTCGTCGGGGTCGGCAACTTCTTCCTGTCCGGCGTCGGCGTCGACACCGTGTCGGGCTCGATCCCCGAGTCGGTGTTCCAGATGTTCCAGCTCACGTTCGCCATCATCACCCCCGCCCTCATCGTCGGCGCGTTCGCCGAGCGCATGAAGTTCTCGGCCATGCTGCTCTTCATGGCCCTGTGGGTCACCATCGTCTACGCGCCGGTCGCCCACTGGGTCTGGGGCGGCGGCTGGCTCGGCGAGATGGGGGTGCTCGACTTCGCCGGCGGCACCGTCGTCCACATCAACGCGGGCATCGCCGCCCTCGTCCTCTGCATCGTCCTCGGCAAGCGGCGGGGCTATCCGACGACGCCGATGGCGCCCAACAGCCTCGTCCTCACCGTCGTCGGCACGTCGATGCTGTGGGTCGGCTGGTTCGGGTTCAACGCCGGCAGCCAGCTCGCGGCGGACGGCGTCGCGGGCATGGCGATGACCGTGACCCACATCGCCACCGCCACCGCGGCCCTCGCGTGGATGACCACCGAGTGGATGATCCACGGCAAGCCGAGCGTGCTCGGCATCGCCACCGGCGCCGTGGCCGGCCTCGTCGCCATCACCCCCGCCTCGGGCTTCGTGGGTCCGGTCGGCGCCCTCGCCATCGGCCTCGCGTCCGGCGTCATCTGCTACTGGGCGGCGAGCAGCCTCAAGCGCAAGATGGGCTACGACGACTCGCTCGACGTCTTCGGGGTCCACGGGGTGGGCGGCTTCATCGGCGCCATCCTGACCGGGATCTTCGCGGCCGAGGCGTTCGGGGGCTCGGGGCTCGACAACGGCATCGGGTCGCAGCTCGGCCTGCAGTTCATCGGCGCCGCGGCCACCATCGTCTACTCGGGCGTGCTCACCTTCATCCTCGCCAAGGCGCTCGACGCCACGATGGGCCTGCGGGTCACGGCGGAGGAGGAGTCGGAAGGCCTCGACCTGGCGCTGCACGACGAGCGCGGGTTCAGCCTGTAGGACCGGGTCCGGCGGGCCGCGGTTCTCCGCGGCCCGCCGGGCTACTCGCCGGAAAGTGATACCCGGGCCATGCGCACCGTCAACATGCACGAAGCCAAGACGCACCTGTCGCGGCTCGTCGAGGCGGCGGCCAGCGGCAAGCCGTTCATCATCGCTCGTGCCGGCAAACCCGTGGTCAAGGTCATCGCCGTCGATGCTCCGGCGCCGGCCGCGCGCCGGACCGGGTTCCTCGCGGGAGAGATCTCGGTGCCGCGGGACTTCGATGGCATGGGATCGGACGCGATGGAAGCCTGGTTCGAGTCGTATCGGTGAGGGTCATCCTCGACACCCACCTTTTCTCTGGGCGGCGGGAATGTCGGAGCGGTTGCCGCCCCATCGACGACCAGCCGGAGGAAGCCTGGCGGGTTCAGCCGCCTGCGGTTCCGAAGAGTTCCCTGAGCACGGCGCGCCGGTACTCGAAGATGCGCTCGATGTCGGGCCGCACCAGCAGGCGGTCGACGATGCGCCCTCCCCAGACCGCGTAGCGCACGCGGTCGCTGGCCACCGTCCGCCCCGCCCGCTCCTCGAAGCGGTGCTCATGGACCCAGAGCCGGTACGGGCCGCGCCGCTGCTCGTCCACGAACCGGAAGGGCGGCTCCCACGCCGTGATCTCGCTCCGCCACCGGATCGGCACCCCCCGCAACCGAAGCCGGTAGTCGATGGCGGCGCCCGGCCGCATCTCGATCGGCCCCGGCGTCAGCACCGAGAAGCGGAGCCACGCCGGCGTCAGCCGCTCGAGGTTCCGGGCGTCCGCGAAGAACGGGAACACCTCGGCCCGTGGCCGGAGCAACGTGACCTCGCTGGTCAGCTCGAATGTACGCACCGCGCCTTGCCCCCCCTCGGTTCCCGCGCCCCCGGCCGTCGCGCGCCGAGCACCCTCTCCCCATCTACCGGTCCGGAACGGGTGGGACTTCCGCAGCACGTCGACCTCGACCACGCCCGTTCCCGGCAGCCTCCGCCAAGCCGAAACGGAGTGCCGGCCAGACGCCGAACGTCCCAACCGCGGACGAGCCAAGACTGGAGGTGTGGACGACCGCGCGAGAGACGCTGCCCCCGACTCGGAACCGCCGGCGGGTACCGCCAAGCCGGCGCTAGCCCGGAGAGCGTCGCCTACGGCTCCGCTCACCTCCCAACCAACCCTGCCAGGAGTCTGCACCGTTCTCCGGCGCAGACTCCTGGACTAGAGCCAACACACAGGGGCCGGATAGCGCGCGATCCAGGGGTCCGGCGTCACGATTGTCAGGCCACGCAAGATCGCTTGCGAAACCAGGCCTCGGTCGAACGGGTCCCGGTGATGGGCCGGCAGCACGACGTCGTGCGCCGCATCCCGCTCATCGAACACCAGCGGCTCGATCTGCAGGCGCTGCCGACGACTGGTAACGAATGACTCCGGTGATTCGGGCAGGGGCAACCGGCCAAGTCGATACTTGATCGCTATCTCCCACGTCGACAGCGCACTGAGGTACACCGCGTTCGCTGGATCGCGACAGTCTCTCCTGACGCGAAGCGGCAGTCGCCGGTCCTCGGACACCAGCCAGAGAAAGGTGCAGGTGTCGAGCAGAAGCGTCATCGGGACACTCCGCGCCAGCGGTCAGGGACAGGCCATGGAGCTCCGTCTCGTGCTTCGATCGCCTGTTGGGAGCGAGTGCCGTAGCCGCCCAACCAGCGGGTGACCAGCGGCGCGCTCTTGTCGGTCCGATGGAGACTGGCGCCGACCATTTGCGAACCTGCCGACGAGGCGGACGCGTCACCTGCACCTCGCACCAGGACACCCGTTTCGCACAACCGGTCAACGACGCCGGAGAGGATCATGGCCTCGTCCAGTGAGTGCGCGATGAACAACACCGCGGTGTCATCTTCGGATTTCAAGATCCGCGCTCCAGACCCGCGGCGGGCGTCGTCCTCTGCCGGGATGCTCAGCAACTGGAGCTCGTGGTCGGGCGCAAGGCCATGTATGGCCGCCTCGACCTCTTCCTCATGAACCGACCGGTTGCCCCAGTAGTGCGGCTCGCCGGGCCATCCCCTGACGAGTTCGATCTCGACCCCCTCGCCGTTCGTGCTCCGTTCTACGGCTTCCGCACTCCTGAGCGTCGTCGGGCCGGCTCCCTCCGGCGAGAGTGAGTACAGGCACTGCAAGGCGCAGCCTGAACGAGAAGGCCATGAGACGAGATCGGAGAGCGGTTCACTGGCCTCGACTCGAAGGAGGTTCGGCAGAATCTCGGGGTCGAGTGCCGGTTCAATCCGATCGACATCCAGGTCGAGCGACTGGCCCTTGCCCCAACCCGCACGGTGCAACGTAAGGTCGAGCAACCTCCTGCTCACCTCGCGCCCCTCCCCATCGCCGCCAGCAGGAAACCTCTCCGCACTCGCCAGAAGCGATTCCCGGTCTGCGGATTGCGGCACCTGCAGGCGAGCGATGACGTCGGTCAGCTTCAGCGGGTCTTCGTGCCGCGGTGAGCGGTGCTTCTGGTCGTAGAACGCCCTCAGCTTGCGCCGGCCCATTGCCGTTTCGATTGCTCGAAGGGGCTCGCGCCCTCCTGTCTCGCCGGTTCTGCCGGGGGCGAAGCACCGCCCTCGAACGCGTCGAGCAGATCGTCAGGAAGGGGATCGAAAAAGCTGTCCGGGACCACGAGGTCGGGGTCGGTGCCGATGGGGCGAGGTTGGGTGAGGGGTTTCGGTAACGGGCGAATCTCGGCCACGGGAACGTTGCGTCTGCAGAGAATCACCGTTTCCCCACGCTCCACACTGGCGAGGTACTGGGAGAGTCGCGCCTTGGCGGCGGCCACATTCACCCTAATCATGGGTCTATTATGGACCATCAAGATGACCACCATCAAGCCGCCGGACTCGGGCCGTCGGGGAGAACGACGATCGTTGCCCGGCCGCATCTCGATCGGCCCCGGCGTCAGCACCGCGAAGCGAAGCCACGGCGGCGTCAGCCGATCGAGGTTCCGGGCGTCCGCGAAGAACGGGAACACCTCGGCCAGCGGCCGGGGCAGCATCACCTCGCTCGTCAGCTCGATGGTACGCACCGATCGACACACTCCTCCTGCCGCTTCATCCGGTCGCACGACGGGTCAGCCTCACCAGGCGACAGTACTGACGGACGGACGGTAACGAGCGGGCCCGCGGCGAAGGGATCCCGCTGCACTCCCGCGTCAACGCGGCAGGTCCGGACCTCGTCGGCGCGGCCGATCTGCCGCCTGGAGTGGCGGTACCGTCTGGCCGGTCCCCCAGCGCAGCTCGCTCCGTCGTGCGGATGTCACGGCTTGCCGGGCAGCCTCGCGGAGTCGCTCCCCGCCCATCACGTTGTGGTGGAAGTGCTCGTCGAGCCCGTTGACCGCGAACTCTCGGTCGATCTCGTCGGGCGCCATCGTGATGCAGCGGGTCAGCCCGCCTTGGGTCTCCGTCTCGACGATCGTGAGCTGCTCCTCGGTCCGCACCGCCACTCGGCGGTACAGCGCATCCTGCAGGGCCGCGGCGCCTTCCCGCCCCAAGGTGGCGGAGTTCTCGCGCATGGCCTCCGGTACCCCGCCGAGCTGCTCGTCCGCGACTCTCTCGAACGCCGCGTTGCTCTTCTCCCAGGCGACGCAGATCGTCTCCGCCTCCAGTCGGCTCTTGCAGTTGATCGCGATGGCGAGCGCCTGCGGGTCGAGGCGCCGCGCCTTGATGACGTCGAACACGTCGCGCACGGGGCTGCGGGTGGCCCGCTCGAGCTTGCCGTGGAGGATCTGCGCCGTCGACAACACCGTGAAGGGCTCTCCGTCGACAACCGCGGTACGTTGGCCGCGGGCCGGGTACGGCTCGAGTTCCGCCAGGTCCACCTGCCCGGTCCCGAAGTCGATCTTCCACCGGCCGACGAGGTACTCGACCTTGCCGCCCAGTCGCTCCATCGCCCGCTCGAAGTCTGCCCCCAGGCTCGACAGGCTCGCTCCCCTCGACACCGTCAGGTCGATGTCGAAGCTGTCCCGGTGCCGCCATCTCGCCGCCAGGGTCGTTCCGCCTCCCAGCCGGCACTCGTGCGGTCCACCGTGAAGCTCGGCCAGGGAGGCCGTGATCGGTTGCCGCACGGCCCGCCACAGGCGTCCGCCGGTCGTGGCCAGGGTCAGTACTTCGTCGCCCACTGGTTGATCTCGCGGATTCGGTCCCCGCAGTCGAAGTCGGCGAGATGGAGTGCCCGCACCAGTTGGCGGTCGGTGTACGCCCGTTGCGCCCACGCCTCGAGAAGCTCCTGGAAGGTCGCCTCCCGCCCCCACATGTCGACGATCGCTTGCTCCCGCACCGTCGGGCGCGTTGCGCGGACCGCCTCGTAGAACTCCTCGGCCGTCGGCCGTCGTCTCCATCCGGCGCAACTGCTCATGACCCGCCGGTGCACCGCGGCGGCGTGCCGGCCCGTCCCGGCCCCGGGATCACACAACCGCTCGAAGTCGCGCCGGGTGGCTTCCACATCGCTGAAGGCCTCCGGCGGCAGCAGCGTCGCCGGCGCCCACCGGTCTTCTTCCTCGCGACGGCGCTCCGCTTCCTGCCGGACCCGGTCCGGGTCCGCGAATCCGCCGCCTGCCTCGGTCCGTGAGCAGAGCTTCGCCATCCGTTCTTGTGGTCGGTGAATCGTCGCCCGTGTTCAGAGCATGGCACGCCGAAACGTCATGAACCGCAGCCGGTGCTCCACCAAGACCGACTAGGCATACTCCGCCTCGACCCTGTTCCAGAGACCGTCCCGAAGGTCATCGCGAAACGACCGCTTCCACGGCCAGCTCGAACGTCGAGCCGCGCCTCATCCACGTCAGCTGCTACGGGTCGACGGCCCGGCGCGCAACGTCCCCGGCGGCGTCGTACGCAATCGCCTTGCCAAGGGAAGCTGGAACCGTCGGTACAGCTCATCCGGCCGCTGTTCCGCGAGGCTACCGGCGCAGGCGACGAAACACCGCGCCACGTCTCCGCGGGCGATCAGCTCCTTGATGAGGAGCCCCGCCATGATCGTCTTGCCCGCGCCGGGGTCCTCGGCCACATCGTCGCGGTGGAGCGCGTTGCTCCCCGCAGATCCGACACTCTGCCGTTCGCGACGACCACGTCGTCGAGGTCCTTACCTCCCATATGCGGCTTCCAAACGCCGCTGCGCCAAGTCTGAATAGAAGGTGTCCTCCGAATCATCAACTTGGATGATCAGCTGCAGCCACTGTTGGGCCTCGGCCCACATGTCGGCAAGGGCACCCCCAGCGCCAGCGCCCCAGTACGCCTGCGCAATCTGGAACCGAAACGCTTGGAGCGTGCTCGCATCGGGAAAGTCGCGTTGGAACGCCGTGAACGTTTCAACCAGCGCGCCAATGTAGTCGTCAAAGCTCTCATCCAGACCGTGGGACTGACGGGACTGACCGTACCTGCCCGGCTCCTCCCATCCAATCAGGGTCCACATCTTCCGTTCGTACGCCCGCCTAGCTGCGGTGGTCCGTGGGAACTCGGAGATTACCCGGTCGTACCACTTCACGGCAGCCTCCACCTGAGGTATCCAACTTGAGTCGAGAGAAAACCTGGTATCGCGGCCGTCGGACCAGAAATCCGCGTGACGCAAGTAAAGCGCCGCACGCGCACTGTCGACCGCGGTGGACGCCAAGTCGCCAATCGACTCCGAAAGCTCGTCAAGGTCCTCAACGACCAACGCGGCGTGCTCGGAGTCCGGATGCTCGTCGACGAGTCGCCGCCAAGTGTCAGCAGCATCGTCAACCCGACGCTCACTGAACGCAATCGTCCCCAAAAGGTAGAGTGCTTCCGCTCTACGTGCGGGTGGCCCGCCGGAAAAGACTGTTTCGATTAGCAGTGATTTCGCCTCGTCTGTAAGCCCGTGTTGTTCGAGCATTCGAATTTGTTCCATTCGTTGGCCTGAATCGGGGCCCTGGGCAGCACTCTCCCCACAGCTTGATGCCACTATCGTTAGAGCCACGGTTGTGAACAGAACGAAGACCTTGTTAGTCGTCATCGGGTGAATCCTCCTGGACCCCTTCCGGGTTACATAGCCTGTGACAACGAAGGGGAATGGCGTCAACTGTTCTGTCATATTCTCTGGTCATTCCTGGCCTGCGCGGCTCGACGCTCACGGCTCAGGCAGGGTTGGCAATTGGCGGTCGGTCTCTTCTTCCCAGCAGCCTTGTTGCATAACAAGGCCAACAATCGCCACAGCCAGCGCTCCGGCCATGAGCAGTAACCTACGCCTATGCTGGCTCTCATCCCGATTCTGCTGCGCCCTTTTGGCATTCAGATCGCCGGTTGCAGCCACGAGAGCGCGGACAAGGTCCCGAGAGCGCCGGAACGCCGGTACGTATTCGTCCAAGTGATTCCAGATAAACTCTGGATCGGAATTATTGACCAAATCCCGCGCCTGCCCAAGAGCAACCAATTTGTCTATGAGCTCCGGCACGCTCTCGCCGATGGTGACGTCCTTGTACAGTTCTCTGTGTTCTTCGACGAAGGCAATAGCAGCGTTCACTCCCTCTCTAGCAGCTTGATGGATGGCCAGATGGCACTGAGTCTCGGCCAGCGACAACTCTGAACTATGGCCATCCAAAACCCGAATGAGCGTATAGGCCGCTTGTGCTAGCGTCTCGTGCGCGGGCAGCGGGACATCCTCCCGGAAGTTGCTGACCTCGTCCGAAAACTCGTAGGCCGTGCGGTAGAGCTGTTGAAAATCTCCCAAGGAAGGGAGATTGGAGGAAGCGTTCGTCAAGGAGTGAATGACCTCGCCTTCTTGCGTTCACGCTGCAGGTCTGCTCTGGTGAAATAGCCACTACGCTCAAAGCGCCGCTGGGTAGACCCTTTAGATGAGGAGATACGAAAAACAGACATCACCACGGTCTTCATGCTCCTCACCACTGTCTGCGTTGAGGTAGTCTTCTTGTGCGCCACCGCTTACCTCATTCCTCTCTTTATCCCCCGGTTCGCCCGAGCGGCGCCGTTTGGCTGGCGCCGGCGGCAGGTCCGTCGCCAACAAACCCGCCGCCCCAGAAGCGCCCTTCCTCCGGGGGGACCCGGCGTTCCGGAGGGCGGCGCGCTTCAAGGGTCGCCCCTGCAGCCAGTCCAATGCTATCAGATCGGTATGGACAAGCGCGACTCTGAAGGGCGTGGACTTCGGACCCCGCCGAGGATCGGCGCGGTCGCGCGGCTAATCGGCGGGCGAGCCGCAGCCTCAAGGTCGACGGCGGCCCCCGAGCCTCGCCGGTCCGTACCGCCGCCAGCACCGTGAATCTGATCGCCGCCTTGACGACCGGACCGGCCCCGGACCTCAACCGCCTCCAGCGCCGCGAGAACGTCCGCGTCTGGCAACCCCGCCGATGCTCTCTGTCTCCGGGGTCTTCGGCAATGCCGCGTCGGTCACTTCGCCCGCCGCGTTCCACGTCGACATGTCCGAGAGCTTGCGCCGCCGCCGGCACACCCCGCACCCAACCACGCAAGAGCTTGCCGGTCGCAGGCTTGTCGCGGTAGACCCGCCCGAGCACCGCCGCCCGGTCGACCTGGTCGACGGGGGTCGACCCATGAGACGCGCCGCGTACCGCGCCAGGGTCGGTCGCCGCGTCTCTCGGGTCGGGGCGCACCACTGGCCCCCTTTGGTCGACCTTGGCGGACACCTCGGCAAACATGGGCACGGTCCACGCACACCCGGACGAGTCCCCGCCCCGCTTCGCCGTCAGGCGGTTGACGTGCGCCCACGCCCGAGCCTCGGACAGCATGACGGCCGGGTACATGCCGATGCTGATATCGCGGCGCCTCCCTTGGACGTGGAGCCGTTGAACCCATCGCTCGTTGACACCCTGCCCGTCCGGTCCTTGGCCACGACCAGCTATACCGTGTCGCCCGCCTGATACCGGCCCGGCTTCCGCAGCGTCTTGACCCGCTTGGCTGTCACCCCCGGGTTAAGGCAAAGCAAACACGAACAGCGCATTCCCCTGCCGCGGGTTCCGCAAGTCCCGCAGCAGGTCGTTGGGCAGGATGCTCGTCCAGCTCGAGCCGCCGAGGGGGCCGCCGGCGCTGAAGGCGATGTACTGCTTGCCGTCGACCGCGTAGGTGATCGGGTAGCCGTTGGACATGGTGGTGAGCCGGCTCTGCCAGAGCTGCTCGCCGCTCGCGGCGTCGTAGGCGAAGACGTAGCGCTCCCAGTCGCCGACGAAGACGAGGCCGCCGGCGGTGGTCAGGGCCGCGGTGTTGTAGGGGGCGCGGCGGCGGTGCTTCCACAGGGTCTCGCCGGTGCGGATGTCGAGGGCCTGGAACTCGCCCATCTGGTCGGGCGCGTCGGGGTGGAAGTGGTTGAGCCGGCCGCGCACGCCGCCGGTGCCCCCGCCGCCGAGCCGGCGCTCGACGGGGCCGAACGCGGCGGTCTCGCAGTTGAGGTTGAGCGGGATGTAGAGGGCGGTCGTGTCGGGGTGGTAGGCCATCGCCCGGAGGCTCTTGAAGCCGCCGGTGCTGGGGCAGAAGAAGAGCTCCTCGCCGACGCCGGAGACCATGCCCTCGCGGTAGGTGAACTCACCCGTCACGGGGTCGACGTCCGCCAGGTTCTGGTAGCCGAGGTCGACGGCGCTCGTGAACGCGCCGCTGGCCCGGTCGAGCTCCCACAGGATGGCCAGCTTGCCCATGCTGAAGACCGACTGCTTGCCGTCGTAGTCGATCAGGATGCGCTCGAACGTCTCGTCCATGTCGTGACTGTCGCCGGGGATGTGCTGGAAGTACCAGGCCATCTCGCCGGTGGCGGGGTCGAGGGCGAGGGTCGAGTTGCTGTAGAGGGCGTCGCCGTCGGTGCCGCGGGCGTCGCGCGACCACGGCTTGGCCTGGGCGGTACCGTAGAAGACGAGGCCGGTCGCGGGGTCGTAGCTGCCGGGAATCCACGCGTCGCTGCCGGCGCGGAAGAGCAGGGGCAGGTCGCCCCAGGTGTCGCCGCCGCGCTCGCCGGGGCGGGCGATGGTGGACGTGCGCCACAGCGCCTGGCCGGTGCGGGCGTCGAGGCCGACGATGTAGCACGTGTCCTCGCGGAAGCGCTCGCAGCCGCGCAGCCCCGCCACGATTACGCCGTTGGCGATGACCGGGCCGCTGGAGAAGCCGTAGCCGTCCTCCTCGGGGATGACCGGGGTCTCCCAGCGCACGTCGCCGGTGCGGGCGTCGAGGCCGACGACATGGGCGTCGACGGTGTTCAGGATGATGAGGTCCTCGTAGATGGCGAGGCTGCGCATCTGGGCGGCGGGCCGGCGCGCCTCGTCCATCTCGCGCCGGTACTCCCAGATGAAGTCGCCGCTGTCGGCGTGCAGCGCCTGCACGACGTTGCCGGGGTTGGCGAGGTAGAGGATGCCGTCGTGCACCATCGGCGTCGTCTGCGACACGCCGGGCTCCATGCCCCACGACCACGCGAGCCGCAGCTCGCCGACGTTGCCGCGGTCGATCTCGTCGAGGGGGCTGTAGCCCCACCCGTCGAGGGTGCGCCGCCAGCTCAGCCAGTCGGCGGGGTCGGGATCCTGGAGCACGGCGTCGGTGACCGGCGTCACATCCTCGACCTGCGCGTGGGCCGGCGCTCCGGCTCCAGACAGCACCGCAGCACCTGCCAATACAACGAACCAGGCACGAATCCTCATGCGAACCTCCTCGAAATCCCAGCCAGGCGCCTGCGCCTCGCAACGGCGCGCGCTCTGCACTCCCAATCCTGCGGACAACGTGGCCGGATCAGGAGCCGGGGTAAAGGGTCCCCGACCCGCAATACGTCCGACTGCCCAGTTCATCTTCGCCAACGGGTTCACGGCGCCACCGCCGGTCGCACGGCGGTCCGTCAGTCCGCGGGCGCCCTCGCCCTCCCGGCACGCTCGGCACCGCTCGGAACCGTCGCCTCTGGCTCCGAGATGGGCGCCGGGCCGACCTCGGTTGGCGATCCGTACCGTTCCGGGACCGCCGCCTAAGCGATCCCCGCGCCGCGCACCCCCACGTACACCGAGAAGAGCGACTGGCTGGCCGTCATGAACAGCCGGTTGCGCTTCTCCCCGCCGAAGCAGACGTTGGCGCAGACCTCGGGCAGCCGGATGACGCCGATGGTGTCGCCGTCCGGGGCCACGATCTGCACGCCGGGACGGGCGCCGGCCCAGATGTTGCCGTCGACGTCGCAGCGCATGCCATCGGCGCCCGATATGGTGTCGGGATCGCCGGGCATGGTGAGCTGCACGTGCCGCCGCCCGTTGCGGAGGCCGGTCCCGTCGACGTCCCAGACCCGAATCTCCCGCCCGCTGCCGGTGTCGGCGACGTACAGGCGCTCGTAGTCCGGCGAGAAGCAGATGCCGTTGGGCGCGCCGATGTCGTCGGTGACCCGCGCGATCTCGCCGGTCTGCCCGTCCACGCGGTAGACGGAGAGGGGCAGCTCGGCCTCGGCCCGGAAGCCCTCGTAGTCGCCGCGCACGCCGTAGGGCGGGTCGGTGAACCAGATGCTGCGGTCGGGGTGCACCACCACGTCGTTGGGCGAGTTCAGCGGCCTCCCCTCGAAGCTGTCGGCGACGACCGTCACCTCGCCCGACTGCTCGTAGCGGACCACGCGGCGCCCCCCGTGCTCGCACGAGAGCTGCCGGCCCTCGTGGTCGAAGGTGTTGCCGTTGCTGTAGCCCGACGGGTTGCGGAACTCGGTGACCCGGCCGTCGTCCTCGATCCAGCGCATCTGCCGGTTGTTGGGGATGTCGCTCCACACGAGGTAGCGGCCCACGCCGTTCCAGGCCGGCCCCTCCGCCCAGAGGGTGCCGGTGTAGTGGCGGCGGATCGGGGTGTTGAACAGGATGTAGCGGCGGAACCGGGGGTCGAGGGCGATGATGTCGGGGTCGGGATAGCGGAGCGGCGTGTTCCCCGACCAGTCGCGCGGCTGATAGGGCGGAATGGCGGCCTGCTGGCGCGCCAGCGCGGGGACGGCGGCGGCACCGGCGGCACCGGCAGCGAACACGGACAGAAACGTGCGGCGGTCTACGGATCGGCGGTTCATGGTCATCTCGGTCACACTCCCGAACGTGGGAAGCCGGCGCGCGGAGTTCACGCCGGCAGAACTCCCAACGCGACCGCAGGTCGCGCAGTCACCTCTTCAGCTCGGCGAGGGCGGCGACGGCCTCGGCCGGGAACAGCTCGTCGGTGTCCTGGGGCTGCACGCCCAGGGCGTTGAGCGACATCGACACCAGGCGGTAGTTGGCCACCGTCATCACCACGCTCATCATCTCGCGGGTGTCGTACTGCGAGGCCAGGTCCGCCCACGTGTCGTCGGCAATGATCCCGTCCCGGTAGATCTCGTCGGCGGCCCGCACGTGGGCCTGCTCGAACGGGTCCCACCCGGCGTCGCGCCCGAGGGCGATGCGCTCCGGCTCGAGGCCGTGGTCGCGGGCGCGGCCCACGCTGCCCACGTGCTTCGCCCACTCGTAGACGGCCTGGCAGTTCCAGCCGATGCGCAGGATGAGCAGCTCGCGGAAGTAGGGCGTGAGCGGCGAGACGCGGTTCACGTAGCCCGACTGCCCGCTGCGCGCCGCCTGCATGCGGGGATGGCGCCCGAAGGTGCGGCCCACCCGGATGCCCGGCCCCTCGAGGGGCGCCACCCGCGGCTCGCGCAGGGGCGGCTCGGGGTCGGCCACGTCGAGCCGGTAAGGAACGTCGCCCGGCCAGCGGGCCAGAGCGTCGGCGTCGGGCTGGACGCCGAACGAGTTGAGCAGCATGGCCAGCAGGGTGGTCTGGTTGACGGTCATCACCGCGTCGACGAGCTCGAGCAGGTCGTAGCGCTCGTCGAGGGCGGCCCACACCGCGTCGCGGACCGACGAGTTGCGGTACAGCTCGTCGGCGAGCCGCAGCAGCGCCGCCTCGAAGGGCGACCACCCCGGCGCGGCCGGTCCCTCCGCGATCCGGCTCACCTCGTCGGCCGTGAGCCCGACGAGGCGGGCCGTCGGCGCGTGGTCGGCCCAGAGATGGCGGTTCTGCGTGAGCCACGCCGTGCGCAGGATCAGCAGCTCGCGGTGGCGGGCGGGAATCGTCGTCTCGCGGGTGATGTAGACGCGGAACGGCATCACCGCGTCGACCAGCTCCGGCACGTGCAGCAGCGTCCGGAACGCGTTGCCGATGCGCACCTCGGGGGCCCACCGCTCCACCCGGGCGCGGTGCTCCTCCGTCCACTGCGACTCCGGCAGGGGGGCGATGCGCGGCTCCGCCAAGCGGACCGCCTCGGTCGTGCCGGGGGGCTCCGGCCGGAGCTGCGCGGTCGCGGGCGCGGCGGCGAGAAGGGCGGCGCCGGCGAGAAGGAACACGGCGGCACGGGCAATCGAAGAAGCTGCGGGCATGGCGGCATCCTTTCCTGGCCGAAACAAGAGAGGCTACTATAGATCGTTTGCCGTCACGGCCGGGGCCCCCGCAGGGGGTGCACGTCAGCATTGTTGGGACCGGCATGGGCTGGACCATCGCAGAGGCCGACGCCGACATCGCGCTGCACGGCCGGAAGCTCCGCGGCTGCTTCGAGACTTCCGGGAAGGAAGAGCCGCCAAGGCAGCCTCAGGCTCTCCAACAAATCTGACGTGCACCCCCCCGCAGGCCCCCTGGACCCGGCCCGTTTCATGACCCGCTTCGCATTCATCACCCTCGCCGCCTCTCTCCTGCTCGGGCCTCGCCGGCGCCGACGTCGGGGCGCAGGCGCCGGCCGACGGACGTGACTCCGATCCGATCGCGGTGCTCCCGTTCACCAACCTGTCGCCCGACCCGGCGGACGCCTGGCTGGGCGACGGGATCGCCGAGACACTGACGGCCGAGCTGGGGCGCGAGGCATGACGGTCGTCGGCCCCGCCGGGCTTCCCACCGTGATGACCGACGGGGCGATGGGCGACGAGGATGCAGGCGGAGACCTCGCGCGGCTGTACCGCCGGCTCGGCGCCCGCCGGGCCGTCACCGGCAGCTACCAGCAGGTCGGCCAACGCCTCCGCATCAGCGCCCGCATAGTCGACCTGCCCTCGGCCGTCGTCATCCACGCGGTCAGGACCGATGGCGACCGCCACGAGATCTTCGCGCTGCAGGACCGCATCGCCGGCGAGCTCGCGTCGGGCCTGACGGCGGGCCGGTTCCCGGCCCGGAGGCTCCCGGCCGCGCCGCCTTCAGGTTCCTGCCCGCGCGCGGAGGACGCCGCGACCCCGCGCCTCGGGAACCGACCCTCGGGGTGCCGGTCGCCAACGACGAGGCGCCGGGCCGGCGCGACGACCTGCCCCTCGACGCCGTCGGCAAGACGTCGCAGGTGTTCGTGGGCCGGGCCCGCTACGACCTCTACGCCGAGTCGTCGGTCGGGGTGATGGCGACCGGCCGCGAGTTCCTCGACGCCTACAGCCGGGTGGCGGCGGTGGACGGCCGCTTCCGCCTCGGCCGCACGTCGTCGCTGACGATGCTCTACGCGGGGTCGCAGCACCGCGACGAGGACGGGGCGGAGCGCACTGGGCCCACCGCCCACGTCGCCTGGAACCGGCAGGGGCGCAACCTCAGCTACGGCGCGTCGTTCGACACCGTGGACCGAACTTCCGCACCGACACCGGGTTCCTGCAGCGGGTGGACACGCGGAGCGCACGGGCCAACGCCGGCTACCAGTGGTGGCCCGACGACCTCGTCATCAACTGGGGCCCCTTCGCGAGCTACGGCCGCATCTACGACTTCGGGGGCATCCTGCAGGACGAGCAGTCGGGCCTCGGGGTGCGGGCCACGCTCGCCAACGGCATCATCACCGTCGCCAATGTCAACCGCGACATGGAACGCTACGGCGGCATCGACTTCCACAAGAGCTCGGCGTTCATCGGGGGCGGGGCCAGCGCCAGCCGCAAGGTCTCGTTCGGGGGGTTCCTCAACTGGGGCGACCAGATCCGCTACCACGAGACCGACCCGTTCCTGGGCCGGTCCGTCAACACCACGGTGTTCGCCAACCTGCGCCCCACGAGCCGGCTCAGCGCCGACCTGACCCTCATCACGAGCCGCCTGCACGACCCGATGACCGAGGCGCTGGTCTTCGACGTGAAGATCCTGCGCACGTTCACAACCTACCAGCTCACCAACCGCCTCGCCCTCCGCAACATCATGGAGTTCAACTCGCTGAACCGCACCCTCGGCGCCAACGTGCTGTTCACCTACCGGGTCAACGCCGGCACCGTGTTCTTCGTCGGCTACGACGACCACTACCGGCAGGGCAACCTGATCGACGACGTGCGGTTCCCCACCACCGCGCTGCGCCAGACCAACCGGGCGTTCTTCACGAAGCTGTCGTACCTGTTCCGGTACTGATCACGTCGCTTCGAGGGCCGCGGAAGAGCACTTCTGCACGATTGGGAGAGCACGGCCTTCGACCGCGCTGCGACGGACCAACCGGCCGTTCTTCACCAGGCTGTCGTCACTGTTTCCGGTACCGAACGCCTCGTTTTCGAGGCCGCGGAGGAGCTCCTCTTCATGGATTGAGAGAGCACGGCCTTCGCCAGCCGGCGTCTGGAGACAGGTGCCAACGGCAGACCTCGTCGCGCGATGCCATGAGCTCACTCTCTCGTGCGTGGCGAAAAAATCGAAAAATAGTGTCAAAATTATCACCCTGCCGACACCCGAATCGACGCATGACGAACGCGACCGGAGCAGGGGCCACGGCAGGCACGCGGGCGTTCTCCTGCCCGCGTCTCGCTTCCTTCGAGCGCTCCCGGCCGGGGAGCCCATGAAGGCGTCGGCACCACGCCGCTGGTGCCCGAGGAGAGTCCCGATGACGTCATCGTCCCGTTCTCCACTGCACACCGCCCTGGCGGCCGGCCTCGTCGCCGCATCGACGCTGCTGCCGGCGCCGCGGATCCTCGCGCAGACGACGGGCGCCATCGACGGAGCGGTCACCGACATCGGAGGCGGCGCATTGCCCGGCGTCACCGTCGGAATCACCGGCGGACCGCTCCCGACCGCCCGGCTGGCCGTCACCGGCCCCGACGGCCGCTTCGTCTTCGACACGCTGCCGGCGGCCGAGTACGTGGTGCGGTTCACCCTCCCCGGCTTCGAGACGCAGGAGCTGCGGGTCGCGGTCGCCGGCGACGCCGCCGTCCCGCTCGACGTCGTGCTCGAGATCGAGCGGCTGCTCGAGGCGGTGTCCGTCATCGCCGACGAGCCGACGGTCTTCGCCACCAACGTCGTCGCCCAGCCCATGCTCGAGCAGCAGGCCGCCATCACCAGCGTCGTCGCCGTCGTCGACAACCTCCCGGGGGTGTCGGTGCAGGAGGGCGACGCCTACGGGTTCGACGACTGGTCGAGCTCGGTCGCCGTCCGCGGCTTCCAGACCAACCTCAACGAGGCCCAGATCGGCACCACCATCGACGGGTTCCCCAACGGCACCTCCGACTACTGGAGCGGGGCCAAGGCCAACCGCTTCGTCGACCCCGCGAACCTCGGCGGGGTCGAGGTGTCGCAGGGCACCGCCGACGTCGCCTCGCGGTCGGTCGAGGCGCTGGGCGGCACCTTCAACTTCCTCACCGACGCCCCCGAGACCGAGCGCACCTACACGGCGTCGGTGACCCTGGGCGAGAACGACGGCGAGCGCTACTACATGCGGGTCGACACCGGCTCGCTCTTCGACCGCGACACCCTGGCGTGGGTGTCGGCGGGCCGCCAGACCGCCACCGACTGGGTGCACGGCGCGGCCCGGAACGAGCGCGAGCACCTCGCGGCCAGGCTCGCGTCGTCGCACGGCCGGCTCGAGCTGACGTCCTACTTCTCGTACGACCAGATCCGCGAGGACGTCTACCAGCGCCTCTACTCGGCCGCCGACTTCGCGGCCGCCCCGCGCTGGGACCGGCTCATCGACGACTGGCCCGGCGTGCCCTACCTCAACCAGTTCTACCGGCGCGGCTGGTCCACCTATCGCAAGAACACGTTCGGCTACCTGAAGGCCGACTGGGCGTTCAACGACGCCACCACCCTGAGCCTCGGCGCCTACTACCACCGCAACCGCGGCCGCGGCGACTGGCTGCCGCCGTACGTCGTCGACGTGACCGACGACGGCGGCGGCCCCGAGTCGGAGCTGATGGGCGGGCCGACGGTGCGGGGCGGGGACATCCTGGGACAGCTCCACTTCGTCGACCGCAACCTCGTGGCGGTGGCGCCCCAGCCCGGCTGCACGTCGTCGTTCATCTTCAACTACTACGGGGCGGGCGGGCCCGAGGTCGACCCCGCCTGCCACCCCGGGGCCACCGCCGTGCAGTCGTTCCGCCACAGCCACTACGGCAAGGACCGGCTGGGCTTCACCCTCGACGAGGAGTGGACCGGCAGCCTCGGCGCCGCCGGCAACACCCTGCGGGCCGGCCTCTGGCTCGAGGACTCGACCCGGATCCTCGCCCGCGACTGGCACCGCATCCTCGACCCCCGCGTCAACGTCGCCTTCGACGAGAAGCCGTACTGGCAGCAGTACGACTGGGACTTCCCCCAGCAGGTCTTCAAGTGGTACGTCGAGGACACCGTCTACGCCGGGCCCCTCGCCATCTCGGGCGGGGTCAAGCAGTTCCTGGTGAACGTCTCCCGCAACGACCTGTTCGGCGTCGACCCCGGCCTCGCCGTCGACTCCGACTCGGACCTGCTCTTCTCGGGCGGCGTCACCCTGGAGACGGGGGTCGAGGGCCTCGAGCTCTTCGCGGGCTACGCCGAGAACTTCAGGTCGCTGGCCGACCGGCTGCTCGAGGTGCCGGGCCGGAGCCTCGCCGCCCTCGAGCCCGAGACGGCCGCGAACGTCGACGTCGGCATGCGCTACTCGGGCGAGCGCGTCGCCCTCGGCGCCACCTGGTACGACATCGACTTCGACAACCGCATCTTCTTCCTGGGACCCACGACCGGGGCCAGCCCCAACTACCTCATCGCCGGCGGCGGCGCGTACTTCAACGCCGGCGGCATCGACACGAGCGGCGTCGAGCTCTCGGCCACGGTGCAGATGCCGGGGCGGACGTCGTTCTACACGGCCTCGACGTTCAACGACTCGCGGTACGTCGGCACCGGCGACGCGGTGGTCGACGCCTCGCAGAACATCCAGCCGGGAACCCACGTGACGGGGGTGCCCGACCGGCTGTGGGTCCTGTCGCTCGACCGGTCGGGTCCGCTGGGAATGGGCATCTCCGGCAAGTACACGTCGTCGCGGCGGGTCAGCCTGACCGCTGACTGGTACGCCGACGCCTACTGGCTGGTGGACGCGTACCTGACGTTCTCGGTGGACGGCCTGACGGACCGCTTCCAGTCGGCCGAGGTGTCGCTGGTCGCGAACAATCTCTTCGACGCCTCGTACCTCGCCGCGATCGTGGAGAACGCCGCCTGGCTGGGGGCGCCGCGGACGATCTCGATGAACATGTCCGTGTCGTTCTGACCTGTAACCGGGTCTCCCCCCCTCCGCCCGCGGGCGGAGGGGGGCGGTCGGCCGGGGTCTGCGAATCGAGCTCTCGACGCTCTCCCCCCGGGGCGAGGGGGAGCACCCGCCGGCGGGTCGGGGCAGCCCGCGGCCCGGGCCGCGGGCTGAGGGGTCTGGTCGGGACGGATTGCACCGACCCGTAGGGCCTGCGGAGGGCCTCACCGCGACCCGCTCACGCGAGCGCCCGCCGCCGGCCACCGGAGAACCGTCTGGCCGCCATCGCCGCGCGTGGCCGCTGACCCGAGCACCCGCCGCCTCGCCCGGAAGCGGGGACGCCGCCGGTTGTCGTATCCTGTGCACCGTGCCGAGCTTCCAGTGCCAAGTATGCGGGACGCCGTTCGACGTTCCCCGGGCGGCGCTGGAGCGCTATCCCGGCTGGCGGCCGAAGTACTGCCGCGACCATTCCCCCAACAAGAAGAAGGCCGCGGACAAGACGGCCGCCGCCCCCAAGAGGGCGGGCGCTTCACGTCGGACGCGCGGCGGCGCGGGCCGCGCCCGCCGCCCGCGCGAGGAGAACCTGACCCCGGCCGAGGCCCGCGCGAAGTACTCGGGCGGCCCCGACTCGGGCGTGTTCACCGACGGCGGCGCGTCGCCCAACCCGGGGCCCGGCGGCTGGGGGGTGGTGTGGGTCGAGGACGGCCGCATCGTGTCGGAGAAACACGGCCACGACCCCGACACCACGAACAACCGCATGGAGCTGCGCGCCCTCATCGAGGCGTTCACCCTGCTGCCCGAGGACGCCGGGGTGACCGTGTTCACCGACAGCCAGCTCTGCGTGAACACCATCACCAAATGGGCGCCGGCGTGGGAAAGGCGGGGTTGGAAGAAACAGTCCGGCCCCATCATGAACCTCGGGCTGGTCCAGGAGCTGCTGGCCCTCTACCGCGCTCACCCCGCCTGCGAGCTGCGCTGGATCGCCGGCCACGCCGGCCACCGCTGGAACGAGTACGCCGACAGCCTCGCCACGGCCGGGATGCGTTCCGGGCGCTGAGCGGCGAGGCCGCATCGAATGCGCCGTGCGGCCCCCGCTGACGCCTCCCGTCGTTCGAGCCCGGCGGTCTTCGCTAACGAGTACGCCGACAGCCTCGCCACCGCCTGGATGCGTTCCGAGCGCTGAGTGGCGACGGCCGCGCCGAACGCGCAGTGCGGCCCCCGCTGCCGCCTCCCGTCGTTCGAGCCCGGCGGTATCCGCTTCGCAGCATGCGGCCGGCAGCCGCCGCCCGGTCAGTCTGCCCGTCGGCCGCATCGGCGTCGCCGCCGCGCTCGGCGCGGTCTGCCGGCGCCAGGGTCCGCGCGATCGGTCTCGTTCGACATCCGGACGATTGGCGTGTGTTATATTTGACAAGACGGTTGGTGGTCGGCGGGGTGATCCTCCCCGGGACCATCGTGCAACGTCTTCTCTCAGTAGAGGCAGGGAGGACCGGCGCCCTGCACACCGGCTACGCCGTACTTCCAAGCCAGGCTGCGACACATGGCCAACCCGGCAACCCTGTCCGTCCCCTCCCCGCCGTCGGCGCGAAGATCCGAGGCGACCGCCCCGCCGCGCGACGCCGCGCCCGCGCAAGCGACCATGGACGACTTCGTGACGGCGCTGGACGCCGACGACTTCCCCGGCTGCCGCGCGGTACGCATGTCCGGCGAGGAGTTCGACGACTACGACGGCCGCGTCGAGGTATGGGACGCCGCCACCGGGATCGCCATGGTGTGCGAGGCGGCCGGCATCTACCACGAGGAGCCCTCGCAGCGCCTGGCCCAGATGACGGCCCTGATCGCGGTGACGCGGGGCTCGCCCATCGGCGTCGTCGGCTCGACCGATCTGCTGCTGCGGGACGAACACGGCGCGCGGCGCCGCATCATGGAGGCGGACCAGACCGTCTATCTCCAACTGGAACGGGACCGGCCCGACGGCCCCGCCATCGTGATGGGCGAGGACGTAATGCCGGACGTGGTGGTCGAGGTGGACCACACCACCGACGTGCGCCGCCGCAAGCTCGCGATGTACGAGTCGTGGATGCTGCCCGAGGTGTGGGTGGAGGTGCCCGACGTGCGGGCGCCGAGCCGGGCCGCGAACCGCGAGCCGGGGATGACCATCCACATCCTGCAACCCGACGGCGGCTACCGTCCGGCGGCCGAGAGCCAGGCGTTCCCCGGCTGGACGGCGGCCGAGATCCATCGGGCCATGAACGAGCCGGTGTTGTCGGCGGAGACGATGGCGGTGCTCGAACGCGTCGGCCGGGCGCTGCGCGACCGCGACGGCGCCGGCCCGGGCGACGCCCCTTTTCTGCGCGGGACGCGCGCGGCAGGACGGGCGGAGGGCCGCGCCGAAGGACGGGCGGAGGGCCGCGCCGAGCAACGGGCGCTGCTGCGCCGCCTGGCCGCGCGCCGGTTCGACGCCGGAACT
>JAJEFC010000177.1 GCA_022820675.1 Vicinamibacteria bacterium
GACGCCCATCGCGGGCCTCGAGCGGCACCTGCACCGGCGGCAGGGCGACGCCCGCCTCGCCCTGCGCGCGGTGCGCGAGGCGGTGGTCGAGCTGAACCGCGTGGGCACGGCATGAGAGCAGACGGCGCGCGCAACACCCGAACGCACCGCGATGAATGGGCGTCATCGGCGAGCTCCTGGCTCGTCTTCCACGACAACGGCGATGGGCGCCTCGTCGCCGGTGACCCGGCAGCGGGAACACATCGTTCGAACGCAACCGCGGGGAACCGAGGGCATGAGCGAAGACGACGGGCGCGACGCGCCCACGCCATCGCGAAGGGGGGACGGCGTGAGCAGCCACGCCGAGCGCACGAGCGCGACCGGTGGGAACGACAGCATGACCGGCGACGGCGCGCGCATCGGGCTCGTCGACGGGTCGGTCGAGAGCGACTCGCGCACCTTCCACGTGGTGCTCGACCCCGACGTGGTGATCCAGCTCGACGAGCTGCTCGCGGTGACCACCGACCTGCCCGACGGCCGGCGGGTCACCCACTACGGCATCGTCACCGAGCTGCGGTCCCGCTTCGAGGGGGCCGACCTGCCCTCGGACACCGGCCGGGTGGTCGACTCGACGCTCCCGGCCGAGCACGTGCGGCGGGCCGAGGTCCGCGTCCTGCGGGTGGTCCCCGAGCTGTTCGTCGCCCCCCACGCCGGCGCGCCGGCCGCGCGGGCGGCGGGCCCGCACCGCGCGGTCGCCCTCTTCGAGGACGAGATGACCCGCGGCAAGCTGCCGGTGGGGCTCGACCTCGGCGGCGACCCGGTCTACGCGGACATGCGCTTCGTCGACGGCCGCTCCGGCGGCCACGTCTCCATCTCGGGCATCTCCGGCGTCGCCACCAAGACCTCCTACGCGCTGTTCCTCCTCTACCAGCTCCTCGAGACCGACCAGGGCATGGACCTGCTCGGCGGCCGGGCGGGGCGCGAGAGCGTGCGCGCGCTCGTCTTCAACACCAAGGGCGAGGACCTGCTGCACGTGGACCGCCCCAACGCCGAGTTCGCGGGGCGGCCCGACGAGATAGAGAAGTGGCGCACCCTCGGGGTCGACCAGCCGGGGCCGTTCCGCTCCGTCCGCCTCTACGCGCCGCGGCGGTCCGGCGCGTCGCAGACCATCGTCGCCAACGTCAGGACCCGCGACACCGCCGACGTCGGCGCCTACGGGTGGACGCCCGAGCAGTTCGTGCGCGAGCAGCTCCTGCAGTTCTGCTTCACCGCCGACGACGAGCGGTCGACCCAGGTCGGCTTCGTCGAGCAGCAGGTGCGCATCCAGCTCCTGCGGCGGCTGCGGCGGCTCGAGGGCGACCCGACGGGAGCGGTGGTCATCGTCGAGGCGGTCCCCCCGAAGACCGGCTACAACCCCGACCGGCTGGCCGAGCGCGACCCGGACGACGCGCCGGCGGGGGCCGGGCACGTGCTGCGCGACTTCGGCGACCTCATCGACCTCCTCGAAGGCGTCGTCGCCACCGACGACGAGAGCCTCATGAACGAGTGGTTCGGCCGCGCCCAGTCGGGCACGCGGCAGGCCTTCCTGCGGCGGCTGCTGAAGCTGCGCCGCCACGTCGCCCCCCTCGTCGGCTGCCGCCTCGAGCCCGTCTCGTCCGAGAACGCCCGGCTCCACGTCGTCGACATCTCGACCCTGCACGACGACGCGCAGCGCTTCGTGGTCGGCGCGCTGCTCGACCGGGTGTGGCGCGAGAAGCAGGGCACGGGCCGCACCCCGCTGCGCTTCGTGGTGCTCGACGAGCTGAACAAATACGCCCCCGCCCACGGCTTCTCGCCCCTCCGCGACCTGCTCGTGGACATCGCCGAGCGCGGGCGCTCGCTCGGGGTGCTGCTCATCGGCGCCCAGCAGGCGGCCTCGGCGGTGGCCCAGGCCCTGCCGCGCAACGCTTCGCTGAAAGTCGCCGGCCGGCTCGACGCGAGCGAGTCCGACGCCTACCGCTTCCTCACCCCGGCCCTGCGCGAGCGCGCGACCCGGTTCATGCCCGGCACCATGGTCGTCTCGCAGCCCATCGTGCCCGAGCCCATCCCCGTCCGCTTCCCGTTCCCGCCGTTCGCCACCAACCCCGACGAGGCGGCGGCGAACGAGGCCGGCGACAAGGAAAGGACGGACCGCATCCTGAGCACGATGGACGCCCTGACCGGGCCGGGGGTGGACCTGTGACGCGGCCCGGCGCGGCGACTCCGCCGGCGGCGCGGCGAACGTGCGAGTGGGGGCGACCCGAGTGGCGCGCGGCCCCGGCTGGCCGAGAGATCGGGGCTCCTGGCGATGCCCGGACGAGACGCCCGCCGGTCGGGGCCCGCCCCGCCGCCCGCCGGCCGGCCGACCCCAAGGTGGAACGCCCCCCGAGGTGGACATCGTGAAACTGCCACGCGCCGTGACTTCTATCGCCCTCCCCGCCGTTCCACTGCCGATGGTCCCCGAGGTGGCTCCGTGAAGCTGCTCCACACCTCGGACTGGCACCTCGGCGCGAAGCTCGGCCGACACGACCGCACGCCCGATCACCTCGACGCGCTGAAGGGGTTGATTGCGGCGGCCGAGTCGGAGCGGCCCGACCTCGTCCTCCACACCGGCGACCTCTTCGACGCGTCGCGCCCGCCCTACGAAGCGCTGCAGCTCGGCGTGCGCGCGCTCGGGCGGCTCGCGAAGGTCGCGCCCACCGTCGTCGTCGCGGGCAACCACGACTCGTCGATGCTGCTGCGGGTCATCGACGAGCTGGCCGGCGCCGCGACCCCGCGCCGCCTGTGGCTGGTGACCGCGCCGGGGGTCCTGACGTTTCCCGACATCGCCGACGTTCCCGTCGCCGTCGCGTGCGTGCCGTTCATCGCGCCCACCGCCATCGCCGACTACGCCACCGACGACCCCGCGCGCTTCGAGGGCCGCTACGCCGACGGCGTCAGGACCCTCAACCGGCGCCTCCTCGACGAGGCGCACGCGGCGGCGGGGGCGCGCGGCATCGTCCTCTACGCCGCCCACCTCCACGTGCAGGGCGCGCGGCCCGGCCGGTCGGAGCGGCGCATCACCGTCGGCGACGACTACGCCACCCACGTCGAGGGCCTGCAGCGCGCCCTGTACTGCGCGTTCGGCCACATCCACGACCCCCAGCTCCTGCCCGGCGGCGCCGCGCGCGGGCGCTACGCCGGCTCCCTCGTCCCCCTCGACTTCGGCGAGCGGGAGCAGACCAAGCAGGCGGTGCTGGTGACCATCGGCGACGACGTCCGGGTCGAGCCGCACGACCTGCCGGGCGGCCGGCCCCTCACCGAGCTCGCGGGCACGCTCGACGAGCTCGAGCGCCGCGCCGCGGGCGGCGGCCTCGACGGCTGCATTCTCAAGGCGCGGATCGTCTCCGACGACCCCATCCCCGACCTCGCCGACCGCCTCGCCGAGTGGTCGCCCGGCTGCGACGTGTTCGAGCTCGTCAACACCCTCGCGAACCGCCCGGCGAAGGCGGTGGAGCCGGCCCGCGAGGACGAGTCCGAGCCGGCGCCCGAAGACCTGTTCCTGGAGTGGCGCACCACCGCGGCCCGCGGCGTCAAGGCCCCGCACGACGCGGTCGCCGCCCTCTTCGCCGAGGCCCTCGGCACCACCGGGCAGGACGCCGCCGCCGACTTCGGCCTCACCCCGCTCGCCCTGCGCGCCCAGCAGACCCTGAACCGCCTCGCCGCAAAGGCGAACGGGAGCCGGAGCTGACATGCACCCCGCCTCACCATCGAAGGCCTGCCGTCGTGCCGGCCGCCCGTGCCCTCACGGCCGGGGCCAACCGGAGGCCGAGCTGACACGCGCCCCCCTCGCCTCACCATCGAGGGGCTGCCGTCGCGCCGGCCGCCCGTGCCCCTCCCGGCCGGGGCGAACCGGAGGCCCAACTGACATGCGCCCCCTCCGCCTCACCATCGAACGGCTGCCGTCGTTCCGACCACCCGCGCCCCCCGCGGCCAGAGTGAACCGGAGGCCCAACTGACATGCGCCCCCTCCGCCTCACCATCCAGGGGCTGCGGTCGTTCCGGTCGGCGGTGACCCTCGACTTCACCGGCCGCGACCACGTCGCCATCGTCGGCGACACCGGGGCCGGCAAGTCGTCCATCCTCGAGGCCGTCACCTACGCCCTCTACGGCCAGACGACGTTCACCGCCCAGGGCAACCAGGAGCTGATGAACGACACCTCGACCCAGCTCCGCGTCGTGCTCCGGTTCCGGGTCTCGGGCCAGACGTGGGAGGTCGCGCGCGCGCTGCGGCGCGACGGTCAGGGCCGGGTCGGGCCCGCGAGCGCGCAGCTCCGGCGCCTCGACACCGACGGCCCCGCGGCCGAGCAGGTCGAGCAGGTGAAGCCCGTCAACGACCGCATCCGGTCGCTGCTGGGGCTCGACAGCGAGGCGTTCCTGCGCACCGTCGTCCTGCCCCAGGGCCGCTTCGCCCGCCTGCTGGTCGAGGACAAGCCGGCCGACCGGGGCCGTATCCTGCGCCAGGTGTGGCGCACCGACGAGCTCGAGGCGGCGGGAGCGCTGGCCGGCGCCGCCCGCCACGAGGCCGGGCTGCTGCGCGAACGGCTGGCGCAGGCGGCCTCGGCCCATCCCGACGACCCCGCCGCGCACCTCGCCGAGCTGCAGACGGCGCGCGAGGCGGCGAGCCGGAACGCGGCCGCGGCCGCGAAGGACGAACGGGCGGCGGCCGCCGCCCACGACACGCTGCTCTCGGCCGCGAAGGCCCGGCAGGAGGCGTCGGGCGTTGCCGAACGGCTGCGCGGCCTCGACATCGAGCGGGTCACCGGCACGCTGGCCCCCATCACCGCCGCCGAACGACGCCTTGCCGAAGAGGAAGCCGCCTGCGAGGAGCGGCACGCCGCCCTCGAGGAAGAGCTGGCGCGGGTCCCGGCCGACGACGGCGCGACGAGCGGGGAGGTCGCGGCGGCCCTCACGA
>JAJEFC010000157.1 GCA_022820675.1 Vicinamibacteria bacterium
ACGTGAGCGCGACGGTCACCGACGCCCGGGGCCGCTTCGTCGACGGGCTGACGAAGGACGACTTCCTCGTCTACGAGGACGGCGAGCCGGTCGAGATCACCCAGTTCGACAACGAGCGCGTGCCGGTCAGCCTGGGCATCGCCCTCGACACTAGCGGCAGCATGGACGGCCTCAAGATGGAGGCGGCCCGCCACGCCCTCGACCGCTTCCTCTACGACCTGCTCGGCCCCGACGACGAGTTCTTCCTCTACCGGTTCGACTACACGCCGGTGCTCCTGCAGGACTGGACCACCCGCCCGGACCGCCTCAGCCGCGCCATTCGCGACATCCGGCCCCGCGGCGGCACCGCCCTCTACGACGCGGTGGCCGAATCGGTGCCGCGGGTCGGGGAAGGCCGCCACCGCAAGAAGGCGCTGCTCATCATCTCGGACGGCAACGACACCAACAGCGAGACCGACGACCGCGACCTGCGGGCGCTCATCCGGGAGACCGAGGCGCTGGTCTACGCGATCGGCATCGACGCCCGCGAGCGGCGACGCCTCGGGATCTTCGGGGGACCGTTGCGGCCGGGGCTGCCGGGAACGCCGCTTCCGATCCCGGGGGGGAGGCGCAGGCCGCCGCGGGCCGGCACCCCGTTCCAGAGACTGCAGGAGGAACGGGTCAACGTGGGTGCGCTCCGCGACCTGACCGACGACAGCGGGGGCAGGACCGAGATCGTTCGCGACACCGACGACCTCGACCCCGCCACGGCCGGCATCGCCCGCGAGCTGAGCCGCCAGTACCAGCTCGCGTACCCCGCCCTGCACGCCGGCGACGGCCGCTGGCACAGCATCCGGGTGGAAGTGCGCAACCCCGACTACCGGGTCCGGGCCCGGCGCGGCTACCTCGCGGCGCCCTGACCTATGCCCGCCCGGCCCCGCCTCTTCCTCGTCGACGGCTCCCGATAGCCCCAATCCCAATCCATCACTGCAACATGCCCGCCCGGCTCCGCCTGTTCCTCGTCGACGGCAACTTCGCGGTGCCCTGACCCGATGTCCTCCCGGCCCCGCCTCTTCCTCGTCGACGGCCACCTCGCGGTACCATGACCTCATGTCCTCCCGGCCCCGCCTCTTCCTCGTCGACGGCAACTCCCAGATGTACCGCGCGTACCACGCGATCCGGGGGTTGACGGGGCCCGACGGGCGCTCGACCAACGCCGTGTTCGGCTTCATCACGATGCTGCGCAAGCTCATGGCCGAGCAGTCACCCGAGCTCATCGCGGCCGCCTTCGACCTCAGGGGGCCGACCTTCCGCCACGAGCTCGCGGCCGACTACAAGGCCAACCGGCGCCCGATGCCCGACGACCTCGTCGAGCAGGTCCCCCGGGTGCACGACGCGTGCGCGGCCCTCGGCGTCCCCATCGTCACCCGCGAGGGCTTCGAGGCCGACGACGTCATCGGCTCCCTCGCGGCGCGGGCGGTGGAGGCGGGGCTCGACGTCGCCATCGTCACCGGCGACAAGGACTTCTTCCAGCTCGTCGACGACCGCGTCCACGTCTTCAATCCGCGGGACGACGGCGCGTGGTTCGACGCGGCCGGGGTGCACGAGAAGTTCGGGGTGCGGCCCGACCAGGTCGTCGACGTCCTCGCCCTCATGGGCGACGCCAGCGACAACGTCAAGGGCGTCCCCGGCGTCGGCGAGAAGAGCGCGCGCAGCCTCGTCACCGAGTTCGGCACCCTCGACCGCCTGCTGGAGGAGGCGCCCGGGCTGTCGAAGAAGAAGCTCCGGACGGCCCTGACCGAGCACGCCGAGGACGCGCGCCGCAGCCGCGAGCTCGTGCGCATCCGGGTCGACGTGCCGGTGGACGAAGACCCGACCGGGTATCGCTACGAGGGCCCGGACCGGGAGCGGTGCTTCGCCCTGTTCTCCGCGCTGGGCTTCAAGTCGCTGCTCAACGAGTACGCGCCGACGGCGGGGACGGTCGAGACAGACTACCGGACGGTCGCCACCGAGGCGGGACTCGAGGAGCTCGCGGCGGCCCTCCGCGAGGCCGGCCGGTGCGGCCTGCACGTCCTGACCGTGACGGGACCGCCTTCGCGGGAAGGACTCGTCGGGCTCGCGTTCTCGACCGGTCCGCGGGCGGCCCGGTACGTCCCCGTCGCCGGCGGCGGGCTCGACCTGTCGGGCAACCTCGACGCCGGCGCCGTCATCGCGGCCCTCGGGCCGGTCCTCGAGGACCCGGCGGTGCACGTCGTCGGGCACGACCTGAAGCGGTCGATGCGGTGGCTCGCCGAGCACGGGGTCGAGCTCCGGGGCCTCGAGCTCGACACGATGATCGCCAGCTACCTGCTGGACTCGGCGCGGGCCGCCCCCACCCTGGAGACGGTGGCGCTGGAGCACACCGGATACCAGGTGGTGACGGCCGAGGCGGTGCGGGGCAAGGGCGTGAAGGCCCCGGACTTCGACCGCATCCCCCCGGAGACGGTCCTCGCCTACGCCTGCGAGCGGGCCGACCTGCCCCTGCAGGCGGCCGCGCCGCTGACCGAGGCGCTGGAGCGCGAACGGCTCCTGGCCCTGTACCGCGACCTGGAGCACCCGCTGATCCCGGTCCTCGACGGCATCGAGCGGGCCGGCGTGCGGGTGGCCACGGCCGCCCTCGCCGAGCAGTCGCGGACGATGCAGGCGCGGCTCGACGAGCTGCAGTCGCGCATCTTCGCCCTCGCCGGCGAGGCGTTCAACGTCAACTCGCCGAAGCAGCTCTCAGTCATCCTGTTCGAGAAGCTGGCCCTGCCGACCCGCAAGAAGACCGGCAAGACGAGGGCCGCCTCGACCTCGGTGGAGGTGCTGGAAGAGCTGGCCCTGCAGCACGAGCTGCCGCGGCTGGTGCTCGAATGGCGGACGATCCAGAAGCTCAAGGGCACCTACGTCGAGGCCCTGCCCCAGTTGGCGCGGCCCGACACGGGCCGGGTGCACACCTCGTTCAACCAGGCCGTCGCCGCCACCGGCCGGCTCAGCAGCAGCGACCCGAACCTGCAGAACATCCCCATCCGCACCCCCCTCGGCCGCGAGATCCGGAGGGCGTTCACGGCCCGCGAAGGCTGCGCCCTGATCTCGGCCGACTACTCGCAGATCGAGCTTCGCGTGCTCGCCCACCTGTCGGAGGACGCGGCCCTGACCGAGGCGTTCGTCCGCGGCGACGACATCCACGACCGGACCGCCCACGCGGTGTTCGGGGCCGACAGCGGCCTCGACCCCCACGAGCTCCGGCGACGCGCCAAGATCATCAACTACGCCCTGCTCTACGGAAAGACCGCGTTCACCCTCGCCCGCGACATCGGGGTCACCCCCACCCTCGCCCAGGCGTTCATCGACGCGTACTTCGCCGGCTACCCCGCGGTGAAGGGATTCCTCGACGGCGTGATCGAGAAGGCGCGCGAGAGCGGCGAGGTCCGCACTCTCTACGGCCGGCGCCGCCTCGTGCCGGAGCTGCGCAGCCGCAACGGCCAGGTCCGGGCCGCGGCCGAGCGGGCCACCGTGAACATGCCGATTCAGGGCACCGCCGCCGACATCCTCAAGCGCGCGATGATCACCCTGTCGGGGAAGCTGCCCGACACCGTCTCGATGATCCTGACCGTCCACGACGAGCTGGTGCTGGAGGCGCCGCGGGGCGAGGCGGAAGCCGCGGCGGCGCTGGTGCGCGGCACCATGTCCGGCGCCGCCGACCTGCGCGTGCCCCTGACCGTCGACGTGGGCATCGGCGAGAACTGGATGGCCGCGAAGGGATAGGGGGCGGCGCGGGGATATAATGGCCTCCCGATGGCGGCGCCGACGAGCATCCCGCGGTCGGAACACATCCTCTCGCGGCGGCAGATCGACGACGACGCCCTGAAGGTCATCTCCCGCCTCCAGCAGCACGACCACGAGACCTACCTCGTCGGCGGCGGCGTCCGCGACCTGCTGCTCGAGCGGCGCCCCAAGGACTTCGACCTCGGCACCTCGGCGCACCCGCAGCAGATCAAGGCGCTCTTCCGCAACTGCTGGATCATCGGCCGGCGCTTCCGGCTGGCCCACGTCAGGTTCGGCGACAAGACCATCGAGGTCGCGACCTTCCGCAAGCAGGTGCCGCCGGAGACCGACACCGAGCGGAAGGCGCGGGAGGAGGCGCGCGAGCGCGCCCGCCGGGAGGCCGAGGCGAGGGGCGTCCGCCCGCGGCGGCTCATCCGCGGCGACAACACCTTCGGCACCGCCGAGGAGGACGCCTTCCGCCGTGACTTCACCGTCAACGGGCTCTTCTACGACGCGGCGAGCCGCACGATCCTCGACTACGTCGACGGCATGCGCGACATCCGCAGCCGCACCCTCCGCAGCATCGGCGACCCGAACGAGCGCTTCGTCGAGGACCCCGTGCGCATGCTGCGCGCGGTGGTCCTCGCGGCCCGGCTCGACCTGTCCATCGATCCCGCGGTCACCGCCGCCATCCGCCGGCATCGCGGCGAGATCGTCCACGCGTCGCCAGCGCGGCTGCTCGAAGAGCTCTACAAGATTGCGCGCAGCGGCGCCTGCGAGCGCATCGTCCGGGACCTCGGCTCGACCGGCCTGCTGAAGCACTTCGCGCCCGAGCTCGACAAGGCCCGCTCGGACGCCCTCTGGCGCTCGCTGGGCGCGCTCGACCGCTATCGATGCGGGTTCGACGACGCCCCGCCCACGCTGCGCAACGCGCTGTTGCTCGGGAGCCTCGTGTCCCCCTTCGCCGCCGTCGAGCCGCCGCGCCGACGCCGCGGCCCCGACGGCCGCTCCCAGCGTCCTCCCGAGGTCACCCTCGGCGCCCTGCCGATAGCCAGGCGGGACCTCGAGCAGCTTCGCCAGGTACTCGACCTGCAGCGACGCCTCGCCGACGAGCGACTCTCCCCCCGCGCCCGGCGCGGGCTGATGCACCGCGCCGCGTTCGAGTCGGCGCTCACGTGGATGACCATTCACGGCCGAACGCCGGAGCTCGTCGAACGCTGGCGCGCCGACGCCGAGGGCGCGTCCTCCGACGACACGGAACGACCGCGCCGGCGCCGACGCAGGCGCCGCCGACGCCGACGCCCCGGATCGGGTCCCCGCGAGCCCGAGGGCGGCGGCCCCGAGGCCTGACCGCCCGTGGCCGGGCTCAGCGCTGCCGCTTCCGCCGTTGCGGCCCCAGGTCCACCCCCACGGGGCAATGGTCGGAGCCCGTCACCTCCGGCCAGATGAACGCGTCGCGGACCCGGGCCGCGGCGTCCCGCGAGGCGAGCACGTAGTCGATGCGCCAGCCGACGTTCCGCTCGCGCGCCCCGCCCCACTGGCGCCACCACGTGTAGTGCCCCGGCGCCCCGGGATGGCGGGCGCGGAACGTGTCGACCCAGCCCGCGTCAAGCCAGCGCGTCAGCTCGGCCCGCTCCTCGGGCAGGAAGCCGCTGCTGCGGGTGTTCGACGCGGGCCGCGCGAGGTCGACGGGCTCGTGCGCGGTGTTGTAGTCGCCGACCACCACGACCGGCCCCTCGCGCCGAAGCGCCTCGAGACGCTCGAAGAGGGCGGCGTAGAAGTCGAGCTTGTAAGGCACCCGACTGTTGTCCCGGTCGCGGCCGCTGCCCTTGGGGAAATAGACCGACGCCACCGCCAGCCGCCCGAACCACGCGATGACGAGGCGGCCCTCGACGTCGAAGCGCGACTCGCCGAGCACCGTCTCCACCCGCGCCGGCCGCTTCCGCGAGTAGATGGCGACGCCGCTGTAGCCGGCCCGCTCCGCCGGCGCGAACGCCGCGTGCCAGCCCGCCGGCGCGCGCACGCCGGCGTCCAACTGGTGCTCAAACGCGCGCACCTCCTGGATGCCGACGACGTCGGCGCGCGAGGTCTCCAGGAAATCGAGGAACCCCTTCCGCGCGCAGGCGCGCAGCCCGTTGACGTTCCAGCTCACGATGCGCATCGGCCGTTCCAGCTCACGATGCGCATCGGCAGGCGTTCAGCTCGCGATCTGCATCGGCAGACGTTCAGCTCACGATGCGCGACAGCAGACGTTCCAGCCACCCTGCGCATCACACCGCGCCGGCGATGGCGTCGAGGTACTTCCGTACCGCCGTGGAGAGGCCGACGTCGAGCGCGTCGGCGATGAGGGCGTGGCCGATGGAGACCTCGGCGATGCCGCCGATGGCGACGAACGCCGCGAGGTTGTCGAGGTTCAGGTCGTGTCCCGCGTTGACGCCGAGGCCGAGGCCGGCGGCGTGCCGCGCCGCGCGCGCATAAGCGTCGAGGCAGGCGCGGGTCTCCGGGTGGTCGGGCCCGCGCCGCTCGACGAGATCCGCGTATGGTCCCGTGTAGAGCTCGATGCGGTCCGCGCCGCACGCCTTCGCACCGTCGATCTGCGCCTCGACCGGATCCATGAAGAGGCTGACGCGCGCGCCCCACCCCTGGTAGCGCGCGACGCTCTCGGCCACGCGCCGCGCGCGGTCGGGGTCGGAGAGGTCCCAGCCGTGGTCCGAGGTGAGCTGCGCGTCGGCGTCCGGCACCAGCGTCGCCTGGCGGGGGCGCGCGGTCTCGATGAGGCGGTCGAACCCCGGATAGCCGTTGCCGCGCGGGCCCGCGGCGGGGTTGCCCTCGATGTTGAACTCGACGTGCGGATGCTCGCGGGCCAGCAGGCCGGCGAGGGCCTCGACGTCGGCGGGCCGGATGTGCCGCTGGTCGGGGCGCGGGTGCACGGTGACGCCGTGCGCGCCCGCGGCAATGGCCGTCCTCGCCGCCGCGAGGACGTCGGGCCGGTCGCCGTCCCGCGAGTTGCGCAGCCACGCGATCTTGTTGACGTTGACCGAGAGCGTGGTCATTGGCTTCTCTACTGTATCCTAGCCACCGCCCGGGGGCTGCTAACATGCATCCCCTGGTCGGAGCCCCGTCATGACGAACCGGATTGCCCCAACGCCGACCCCGGCGCCGGCCCCCGCCGCCCCCATCGTCCACACCATCGCGGCCACCACGCACGGCCGGTATCTCGTCGCCCCGGCCGGCGGGCCGGGACCGGCGCCGCTGCTGGTCGGCTTCCACGGCTACGGCGAGCATGCCGAACGGCACCTGGCCGAGCTCGACCGGATTCCCGGCAGCGCGCGATGGACCCGCGTGGCGGTGCAGGCGCTCCACCGGCACTACAGCGAGGGCGCCCGCCACGTCGTGGGAAGCTGGATGACCCGGCAGGACCGGGAGCTCGCCATCGCCGACAACATCGCCTACGTGCGGGCGGTGTTGGACGAGGTCCGGACCGCCCATCCGACCACCGGCACCATCGTCTACTGCGGCTTCTCGCAGGGGGTCGCGATGGCCTACCGCGCCGCCGCGCGGTGCGGCCACGCCTGCCACGGCATCGTCGCCCTCGGCGCCGACTCGCCGCCCGAGCTACGCGGAGACGCCGCCATCGCCTGGCCACCCATCCTCCTCGGCCGGGGCCGGACCGACGCGTGGTACACGCCCGAGAAGCTGGAGACGGACCTGGCCGCCCTTCGCGGCGCCGGTGCGACCGTCGAGTCGCTGGTGTTCGACGGCGGACACGAGTGGACGGACGACTTCCGCGCTGCGGCGGGCCGGTTCCTCGCCGCCGTAGCCTTGGAACCCCGCACCGCACCGGGCTTCCCGCGGTAATGGCGCCCGGACCGAGACTCGCCACGGCCACCACCTCGCCGGCCGGCAGGCGGTCGCCCGGCTCGACTCCACGGCCTCGCGATTCCTCGCTGATGCGGTCTGTCACCTGGTAGCCGTGCCACCGGTAGAGGCGCGGCCGAGCAGACCCAGGAGCCGTTCGATCACGTCGCTGACCTCGCGTTGGCGCAGTATCCGAGCTTCGCGCTGATTTGACTCGTCATCTTCACCCAGCTCGAAACGCGCGACCGCCACGGGACCGTCCTTCCGGTAGCCCTCAATCTCAGCGTCGCGTGCGAAACGACGGCGGAGAATCCCCAAGGACTCCTCGATCACAATGCCGTGGTCGCCCTTCAGGCTGGTGCGGAACATCTGCGCGGCGCTGTCGAGACCCTCGGGCCAGTGCTCGATGCAATAGACGATGTCATGCGCGTCCTTGCGCTCGAAGCGCTGATCGAAGGCGAAAGCCTTCAGGCAAGTGAAACGGGTGCGGCTCTTTTGCGTAGAAGTCTATCTCGCTCATTCATAAGGGTTTATGCTCTCGGACACCGCCTCTGCGGCG
>JAJEFC010000179.1 GCA_022820675.1 Vicinamibacteria bacterium
CCCACGCGTCGCCTTCCGGCGCTGGTGCGGCCGCCGCGGCCCCTGGGGAGTGCGCGCGCGGCGCCGCCGAGGGTGATTCCGCGATCACGCCGGGAAGCTCCATCTCCTGCTGGGCGGCCAGGGTCGCCTGGCGGTCGCCGACGAGCACGCGCGCGCCGGTCCCGTCCCAGGCCCCCGTCAGCCACGCCACGATCTCGAAGATGCTCAGGTGAAACGCGTCGCGCGCGGCGTCGATGCGGCCCGCCGCCTGCATCCGCCGCCCCACCTCGAGCCAGATCCGCCGGACGAGGGCGACGGCCGCCGCCGACCCCGACTTGGCGTTCTCCCGCAACGCGGCGCCCCGCCGGGCGCGAGCCAGCATCCGCCGCGCAATCGGCCGGAGCCAGGCGGGCACCGTGGCGAGGTCCGCTTCCGCCCGCCGCCGCACCTCGGCCGCCCGCGACCGGGGATCGAGCGCCGGCGGGTGGTCGAGGTGGAAGCGCACCTGCTCGAGCACGTAGCGCGGATCGTCGGCCCAGCGGGGGCCGGCGATCTCCATCTCGAAGACCGCCCGGTGACCGTACCGGTCCAGGTAGTCCTCCATCGCGATGCGGAACGGGGCGTCCGCCGGCAGCCTGCGCCACGCGAACGGGTCGGGGTCGCGCAGCGCGGCCAGGGCGGCGGGGTCGCCCGCGGCGCCGTCGGCGAGCTCGCGGACGCGGTACCCGTGCTCGGCGCTCGAGACCTCTCCCGACGCGGCCAGGAGACGGCTGACCAGCGACCGTGCGTCGTCGCCGGCGACCCGGTCGAGCACGTCCGTCAACAGCTTCACCCAGAGGCCGTAGTAGGTGGCCGCGAGCTGGAGGACCGGCTGATAGTCGACGCCCAGGGCCAGCAGGTCCCGGAACCGCGCCAGCAGCACGTCGTCGCCCAGGGTCGAGAGATCGGTCGCGCGGCCGTCCCGGAATCGGCGGATCAGGGCGTCGATTCGAGGCGGGGCGTCGCGGTGGAAGCGCCGGAGGCGGCGCACCAGCCGCAGGGCCCGTCGCAGGCGCGCAAGCCCGGCGCGCCCACGGAGCGGATGCCCACCCGGCACCGGGATCTCCGGCTGGAACCCTCCCATGGTGTGGTTCGTCTCGGCCGGAAGGATGCCGATCGAGTCGTAGAGGCTCCACTGCAGGCTGTCGAGATCGAAGTAGGGGCGCCCGCCGAATCGACGAAGCACCTGCATGCCGCGCGGCAGCGGGTAGCCCGCCACCTGCGTCGAGGCGTAGACGATGGCCTGCGCGCTCGCATCGAGCAGCGACCAGGTCGCGACCGTCAGCGGCCGGGGAAGCGAGTCCCGGATGTTGGCGTCCGACCAGGTTGGGGCCTCGGTGGGAACGCCGGGAAAGGTCCAGCGGGGCAGCCGGGTGACGGGGCGGGACTGGAGCATCCAGAACGTCCGCCCGTCCCAGGCCCACTCCACGTCCTGCGGCGTGTCCCCGTCGCCGAGCGCCCAGTGGACCCGCACGACGGCTGCGGCCAGCGCCTCGATCTCGCGGTCGTCGAGGACGGGGACGTCGCCCGTGGCATCCACCCGGGTGACCTCGGCGTCCGGGCCGGACCGGCGAACCGCGTACCGCTGCGGCGCGACCGTCCCCCGGACCACGGCGTCGCCGAGCCCCGCCGCCAGCTCGATCGTCACGACCTGCCGCTCGCCCGTCACCGGGTCGCACGAGAACGCCACGCCCGCCGCCACCGGGCCGTCGCGCGGGTCGCCGACCATCTCGCAGATCACCGCCGCGCACGGCGTGGCGTCGTCGGCCACGCCCAACCGCCGCCGATAGGCGACGGCGCGCGGCGTCCACAGCGACGCGAAGCAGCGCGACACCGCCTCGCACACCGCGTCGAGCCCGGTCACGCCGAGAAAGCTCTCGTGAACGCCGGCGAACGCGGCGCCGGCCCCGTCCTCGGCCGCGGCGGAGGACCGGACCGCGAGCGGCCGACCTTCCAGCCCGGCTTCTTCCAGGAACCGGCCCACCGCCGCGCGGGCGGCCGGAGGCAGGCCCGTCCGCACGACGAGGTCGCGGAGCGCGGCGAGACGCGCCTGCACGTCGTCGCCGCCGACTTCGTCCGGGGTCACCGTCGCGAGCGGCGCGGCCAGGGCGGCGACGTCCGGCGTGCGGAACAGCTCGGCGTAGACGGAGGCGGCCACGACGCCGCCGCGCGGCACCGCGAAGCCGTACCGCGCGAGGCGGGCGAGGTTCCAGCCCTTGCCCCCGGCCGCCGCGGAGCCGGCCGCGAACGCCTTCTCCCAGGTGAGCACCTGGTCTTGCCGGTGTGCTTCGGGGGTGTGTCGCGGTGGTCCGTCTGCAGGGAGCCGGCTGGCCGGGCCCTTCACAGTGGACTCCGGATGGACTGCCGTGCAGACGAAGTTGCGAGTGCTGCTGCGCTTCCCCTTCGACGATGGCGGAGCCGTTCGGGACGGCTACCAAGACCAAGTCGCAGAGATGAAGTTGCGAGTGCTGCTGCGCTTGCTTCCCGTGGCATGTGACCCTGGTTCGAAGGTGAGGATGGTGACGGAAACGACCTTGCCGTGTGTCAGTCGCACAGCGCAGAAACGCGTTGCGCCCGAGTGCAGTTGGCGACTCCCTATCTATCGTTCACCGTCCCGAACCTGGGTGCAAGGCAGTCCCCCAGTCCACCCGCAAGACGACCATCGCATCGAGCCGGGCGGCCCGCCGGGACTGCCTCTCATTCGCAGCTTCGGAGCGCCTGCGCGGGGTCGGTGGACGCCGCCCGTCGGGCGGGAATCCAGCAGGCCAGGACGGCCAGGAGCGCCAGCCCGCCGGCGACCGTCGCCAGCGTGACCGGATCGAGCGGCGCGACGTCGAACAGCACCGCAGCCAGGGCGCGCGTTCCCAGCGCGGTCGCGGCGAGACCCGTCACGACGCCCGCCGCCGCGATGCGCAGCCCGCGCCCCGCGACGAGGCGTCGCAGCGCGTGGGGGCTCGCCCCCAGGGCCGATCGTATCGCCATCTCGAACCGCCGCTGCCGCGCGTCGAACGACACCGTGCCGAACAGGCCCACCGCGATCAGAGCCAGCGTCACCAGTCCGAAGGCGGTCGATACCTGCACCGCAAGCCGCGGGCGGGCGAGCTCGGCGGCTAGCAGCTCGTCCATCGGCGTCAGCGTGTCTATCGGCATGGACGGCTCGATGGCCCGAATCGTGTCCCGCACGGCCGACAACAGCGTCGAGGGCGGCCGCCCGGTGCGAATCGCGAGGTTGCCGGGCTGGAAGTAGAACGACTGCGGGGCCGGAAAGTAGACCGTCATCCAGTTGTTGGTGAGCTCGCGGTACCGCAGGTCGGCGGCGACCCCCACCACCGTCGCCCACTCGAACCGCGGGCCGATGCGGACCCGCTTGCCGATCGGCTCCTCGCCGGGCCAGTAGCGCGCGGCGGCGCTCTCGCTGACGATGGCCACGCGCCGCGCATCGGCGGTATCGGTGCGCGCAAAGGCGCGCCCGCTCACGATCGGGATCCCCATCGTCTCGAAGTACCGCGGCGTCGCGATGTCCCAGTTGGCCCACTCGTTCGTCGCCGACTCGTCCGGCGTCTGACCTTCGAACTGGAACGGAGAGCTGAGGCCGGTCGTGCCCGTCCCCGGCGGCAGGTGATACGGCGCCGCCGAGATCACGCCGGGCAGCCGTTCGATCGCGTCGACCGCGCGGTCGTAGAACGCGCGGACCTCGTCGGGCGTGCCGTAGCGCTGCGACGGCAGGTACATGCGCGTCGTCACGACGCCCTCGGTGTCCATCCCGCGCTCGAATCGACTGCAGTTGCCAGAGCGACCGGGTCAGCAAGCCGGCCGAGACGAGGACCACCACCGCGAACGCCATCTGGGCGGCGGCCATCGCCTGGAGCCGTCGACCCGTCCCGCGCGACGGCTCGGCGGGGCGCTGCGCGAGAAAGCCGCGCAGTCGCCTCGCGCGCGTCTGCCACGCGGGAGCGGTGCCGAACGCCAGGACCCACGCGGTCATCGCGAGGACGGTGAACGCCATGACCTCGGGACCGAGGGACGCCTCGTCGATGCGCGGCACCTGCGCCGGATCGATGACGCTGGTGAGCGCGAGCAGCCCGCGACCCAGCAGCAGAGCCCCGCCCACGCCCGCCACGCCGAGGACCGCCGCCTCGATCACGGTCTGCCGCAGGAGCTGTCCGCGGGTCGCGCCCAGCGCCGACCGCACGGCCATCTCGACGCGGCGCGACTCGGCCCGCATGAGGAGCAGGATGGCGACGTTCGCCCCCGCGACGAGAAACACGAGCGCGGCGCCGGCCAGCAGGAGCCCGAGGGTGGGCCGGACGTGGCCGACGACGGTGTCGGCCAGCGGCGTCACCACGATCTCCGTCGGCGGGTAGTCCTCGGGATGCGCCGCGCTCAGGCGCCCGTGGACGACCGTCAGCTCGGACCGCGCCCGGCCGACGGAGACGCCCGGTGCGAGTCGTCCCACGACATGGAACTGCCGGGTCCCCGGGGTGTCCAGGGTCGCGTCGGGGTCGCGGGCGTACGCGGGCACGAGCGGAAGCCAGATATCGGCGTCGACCGGGTAGCTCACGTCGGGCTGCAGGACCCCGACGACCGTGAACGGGGCATCTCCGGGGAACCTGAGGCGGCGACCGACGAAGGCGGGGTCGCCGCTCACGCGCCGCCAGAAACGGTGGCTGACGACGGCGACGGGTGCGGCGCCCTCGATGTCGTCGGCGGGCTCGAGGAGGCGCCCGTGGGCCGGCCTCGCGCCGACCGCATCGAGGAGCCCGGCCGAGGCCAGCACCCGGTTGGCCGTGACCGGCTCGTCATCGATCAGGACCGCGCTCGTGGCGCCGTCGGCATAGTTGATGGCCGCGAGGGCGTCGAAGCTGGTCGCCTCGTCCCTCCACACCAGGTACTCGGGATACGAGATCGGAAACAGCAGTCCGCCGCCCCGTTCGATGTCGTCCTTCCATATCCGCACCAGCCGGGAATCGTCGTCGCCGATCGGCTGCAGAACCACCGCGTCGACGACCGCGAACAGCGCCGCCAGCGACGCGAGACCGAGGCCCAGCGTGCCGACCGCCACCGCCGAACCGAGCGGTCGGCGAACGAGGCCGCGAGCCGCGAGGCGGAGATCCTGCCAGCTCGTCACGAGAACCGCCGCGAACCGCGCCTCGCGAACGTGGTTCCGGGCCGACTCAAGGCCCCCGAGGCCCACCAGCGCCCGCCGCCGCGCCTCGGCCGGCGGGACGCCCTGCGCCCGGCGGGCCTCGGTCGCGAGCGCGACGTGATGCCGCAGCTCCTCCTCCAGCTCGCGGTCTGCCCGACGCCGGTCGAAGAGCACCCCCAGTCGGACCCGCCATGCACGCAGCCATCGCTCGAGAAGCATGACCCGCCTCTGTCAGTCCGCAGGACGTCGAGAAGGCCCGCGGCGGCTGGCCGACAACGCGTCGCCCGACACCTGCCTCAGGCGCTGGGCGGTGGTCCACCCGTGCAGCGGAGTGAACAGACAGTTCCACTAATCGGCCCGGAGGACCCGCACGGGATCCAGGCGCACGGCCACCCGCGCGGGCAGCCAGCAGGCCACGAGCACCGTCGCGAAGACCAGGACCGACACCAGGCCGGTGACGGCCGCGCTGTCGGCGCTGGTCCCGAACAGCAGGCCGGCGAACAGACGTGTCGTGACCGTCGCCGCGAGCACGCCGATGAAGAGACCCACCGCGGCCGTTGCCAGCCCGTCTCCGACCACCGTCCGGATCACCGCGCGAGGTGCGGCTCCCAGCGCCATCCGGATGCCGAGCTCACGTTCCCGCTGACCCACGGCGTACGCCATCACCCCGTAGACGCCGACGGCCGACAGCAGCAGGGCCAGCGCGCCGAACACGCCCATGAGGGCGGCCACCTCCCGAATCCCCGCCACCCCCGCATCGACCGCGGCGCTCAACGACTTTCCCTCGAAGATGGGCAGGGCGGGGTCCATGCGTTCGAGGGCGAGGGCCGTGTCGGACAGCAGGCGCTCCACCGTTCCCGGCCCGCGGACCGTCAGGTACATCCAGCGGTTCGCGACCTCACCGGCCGACAGGTACAGGAATGGACGCTCGGCCTCGAACCAGTTCTGGCGGACGTCTCCCACGACGCCGACCACCCTCGCCCACTCCCCGCGCGCCGCGATCGCGGGCACCCGCAGCCGCTTCCCCAATGGACTCTCGTCGGGCCAGTACCGGCGGGCCAGATGCTCGCTGATCACGACCGCGAAGTCGCCGTCCTCCCCGGCCTCGTCCCGCGCGTCGAACGTGCGCCCGTCGAGAAGCGGAATGCCCGCCGTGGCAAAGTAACCGCCACTCGCGACGAGCACGTCGGCGAGGGGGGTCTCGCCGGGCGCGGGCTCGGGCCGCCCCTCTACCCGAAGCTCGACCGTCGGCCCGTGCCTGAGGCTGGCCGGCAACTGGGAAACGAGGCCCGCGCTCTCGACGCCGGGGACCGCCGACGCCCGCGCCAGCACGTCGCCGAAGAACTCGATGACGCCGCGCGAGTCCTCGACTCTCGCATCCGGCGGTCGTATGAGCATCGTCCCGACGCCCTCGGCCGAGAAGCCCCTCGAGCCGGCGTGGAGCGACCGGAAGCCTTGGACCGCCTGCCCCGCCGAGACGGTGATCACGACGGCCAGCGCCACCTCGGCGCCAACGAGCACCCGCCGCAGGGCGGCCCGGCGGGACGTGCCCGTCGGCGCCCCTTCCCGCAGCGCGTCCATCACCGCGGGCCGCCACGCCGCGGACGCCGCAACGAGGCCGAACACGAGGCCGGACGCGACCGCCGTCGCGAGCGAGAACGCCAGGATCGGCCAGTCGACGGCGATGTCGCGGAAGCCCTGGATCCACCTCGACATCTCGGGCGAGATGCTGTCGCGGAGAACGCCGACGCCCCACGCCGCGACCCCGACCCCGACGACGCCGCCGGCGAGCGCGAGCAGCAGCGACTCGACCGCGACGTGGCGCCCGATGCGCCATCGCCCCGCGCCCAGCGCGGCACGAACCGTCATCTCCCGGGCCCGGGAGGCCATCCGGCCCAACTGCAGGTTCGACACGTTCGCGCACGCGATGAGCAGCACCAGCGCCGCCGCGAGCTGGCCGAGGACGAGAAACGGGCCGGTCACGCCGCGTTGCTGGTGCCGAAGCTCGACGACCTCGACGCCGCGGCCGGTGTTGGTCCGGGGATGGGCCTCCGCGAGGCGGGCGCCGAGAGCCGCCATCTGCGCGCGCGCCTGTTCCAGGGTCGCCCCGGGGCCGGAGCCTGCCCACCGTCACTACGCTGTGGTTCCGCCGATCGCTCCGAGCTGCCTCGGCGAGTACCAGCGGGGTCCACACTTCGCGGCCGCCGGGCGGGAACTCGAACCCGGGTGGCATCACCCCGATCACGGTGCGGGGGCGCCCGTCCAGCGCGATCTCGCGTCCGACGACGTCCGGCTCGGCCCCGAACCGACGCGTCCAGAGGCCGTGACCGAGCACCACGACCGCGTCGCGGCCCGGCCGGTCCTCGTCGGGAAGGAAGGTCCGGCCCAGGAGGGGCGGCACGCGAAGCGTCCGAAAGAAGTCCGAGGACACCGCGACGGTGTACAGCAGCTCGTCGTCGCCCGACGGCGCGGTCAGTCCGGACACGCTGTACATGTATCCGGACAGCGTCTCGAAGATGTCGCTGCGCTCCTTCCAGTCGACATAGTCGCCCGGCGTGACCAGGAAGGGCGCGGGCGGGCTGGTCTCCTGCACGGCCACCAGCCGGTCGGCCTCGGGATAGGGCAGCGGCTGCAGCAGCACCGCGTCGACGAAGCTGAAGACCGCCGCGTTCGCGCCGACCCCGACCCCCAGCGTGAGGACGACGACGAGGCTGAAGCCCGGGTTCCTCAGCAGGCCCCGCGCCGCGTACCGCACGTCGCGAGCCACGGACTCGAGCATCGGAAACCCCGCCTGATCCCTGAGCGACTCCCGGATCCGGACGACCCCGCCGAACTTCGCGCGGGCCAGCCGGCGCGCCTCGGCGGGGGGCTGGCCCGGCGCGGACGTACTGCGCGGCGAGCAGGTCGAGATGCAGCTCGATCTCCTGCTTCGCCTCCCGCGCGAGGCGGCGGCGCGCGCAGAAGTCCCGCACGCGCGACACGAACGCGACGCCGGCTCGCCACGGACTCATGGGTCGGGCGAGAGCTGCAGGAGGCGCGCCATGACCCCGGCGATGCGCTCCCAGTCCTCCGCCTGGGCCGCGAGCCGGCGGCGCCCCGCCGCGGTGATGGCGTAGAAGCGGGCGCGCCGGTTGTTCTCCGAGCGCCCCCAGCTCGCCTCGATCCAGCCCTGCTGCCGGAGCCGCAGCAGCGACGCGTACACCGTCCCCTCGTTCAGGTGCAGCAGGTCGTCGCTGACCTGCTCGATACGCCGGGCGATGCCGTAGCCGTGCCGCGGCCCCATGACGTCGAGCGTCTTGAGCACCATCAGGTCCAAGGTGCCCTGGAGCACGTCGGTCCGGCCCTCTCCTATGGTCATCGCACAGAACTATGCGCCAGGACTTGGCGACTGTCAACAAGCACGCACCGACTAGCAACCGCGGCGTCGCGCAGCAGTGGCGGAACCCGAGGGTCCCGGACTCGGCTGCAGGTCACCGCCGCGGGAACGAGGCTGGAACGAGGTTCGACCACCTCACCGCCCGGCCGTGCCCCAGGCGCCCGGGACGCGGCCGGGTCCTCCCGGTACAATCACGTCGAACGACCGCAACGAGATCGAAGCCAGCGCCCCGGAGTCCGTGTCAATGCGAGTCGCCACGTCCGGCCAGCCCCGCCCGCCCCGAAGACGAGGGCGCCGCCTCCTCGTCGGTCTGTCCGCGGGCGTCGTGATCGCGGTCGTGGGCTACTGCGCGGTGTCGATGGTCGTCGCCGACCGGCTGACCAAGCCGTACCGCCGCCCCCTCGCCTCATCGCCGACCGCCCTCGGTCTTCGCAGCGAGGACGTGAGCTTCCCCAGCACGGTCGACGGCATCACCCTGCGCGGGTGGTTCCTGCCCGTCGAAGGCAGCGACCGCGCCGTCGTCGTGGTCCACGGCCGCAGCTCGAGCCGCACCGGCGACCTCGGCGAGCTGGTGGCGCAGGCGGCCGCCCTCGTCGCCGGCGGCTACAACGTGCTGCTGTTCGACTTCCGCGCGCACGGCCTGTCCGACGGGACCCGCTACACGCTGGGCGCGGACGAGCAGGGCGACGTGCTGGGGGCCGTCGCCTATCTCGAAAGCCGCGGGTTCGCGCCGGACCGGACGGGATTCTGGGCGCACTCGATGGGCGCGGCCACCGTGCTGCTCGCGGCCGCCGCCTCGCCGGACGTCCGCAACATCGTCGCCGACAGCAGCTTCGCCCGCCTCGAGGACCTGCTGGCGCGGGAGCTGCCGCGCGAGAGCGGACTGCCCGGCTTCTTCAACCCCGCCATCCTCTACTTCGGCCGGGAGCTCTACGGCCTCGACACGCGGATTCTCAACCCGGTGGAGGCGGTCGCCGCCCTGCCGCCGCGCTCGCTGTTCGTCATCCACGCCGAGGCGGACGGGCTCATCCCCGTCGACCACGCCCGGCGCATCGCCGCCGCGGCCGGGCCGGCCGTCTGGGACCTCTGGATCTTCCCCGGGTCGCGCCACGACCGGGTCTGGTCGGCCGCCCCCGAGCTGTACCGCTCGCGCGCGCTGGCGTTCTTCGACGAGAAGCTCCACTGAGCCGCTCCGGCTCCTTGGCCATGCTCGGTCGACGGACCTCGAACGCTGGCTGTCAGCGCAAGAGGCTGGTGCTGAAACCAGGCGCCATCGGTCGCGCTCGGTCGACGAACCTTGAACGAGGCCCGCCTGTATTCAGGGATATGCACTATCCTTGAACAAGGAGAGCTCATGGCCAGCCTGGAAGAACGGCTCTGGGAGGGCGACGCCGCCGGATTGACCCGGCGCGACCGGCGGCCATGCACCTACACGGTCTACCGGCCCGACCGACTGGCCGGCCGCCGGTTCGTCCTTGACGGCGACGTCGCCGCCGATGTCGGCGACGCCGAGGCCGCACTCCTCAAGCTCGACGCCTCGGCCGCCGCCCTCGCCGGTACCGAGGCTCTCGCCCGCCTGCTCCTCCGGGCCGAGTCGGTCGCCTCGTCCCGCATCGAGGGCCTGGAGGTGGGCGGACGGCGCCTGCTTCGCGCGGACGCGGCGCGCCAGCTCGGGGAGACCTCGCGCGACGTGACGGCCCTGGAGGTGCTGGGCAACATCGACGCCATGGTCTGGGGCGTGGACACCGTGAAGCCCGGCGGAGCGATCACCCTCCACACCCTGCTCGAAGCGCACCGCCGCCTCCTGGCGGGAACGCGCCTGGAGAGCCATGGGGGACGGCTGCGCACCCTGCAGAACTGGATCGGCGGCAGCGCCTACCACCCCTGCTCCGCCGACTTCGTGCCGCCCCCGCCGGAAGTGGTGGCCGGCCTGCTGGACGACCTGCTCGCCTTCTGCAACGACGACTCGCTCCCGGCCCTCGCCCAGGCCGCCATCGCCCACGCGCAGTTCGAGACGATTCACCCGTTCGTGGACGGCAACGGGCGCACCGGCCGGGTGCTGATCCACCTCGTCCTGCGGCGGCGCGGCCTGGGGTTGCGCGTCCTGCCGCCGGTCTCGCTCGTCCTTGCGACCTGGTCGAGGGACTACGTCGCCGGCCTGACCGGCACGCGCCACGTCGGCCCACCGGACTCCGCGGAGGCACGCGCCGGCACGAACGGCTGGATCGCGCTGTTCGCGTCAGCGTGTCGCCGGGCGGTGGAGGACGCCGCCCGTTTCGAGGCGCAGGTGCGCGCGCTGCAAGCATCCTGGATCGAGCGCGCCGGGCGTCCCCGCCGCGATTCGGCGGCGCGCCGGCTCGTCGAGGCGCTGCCGGCCGCGCCCGTCCTCACCGTGTCCACCGCGGCGACCCTCATCGACCGGTCCTTCCAGGCCGCGGGCCAGGCGATAGACCGCCTGGTGGTCGCCGGCGTGCTCGCACAGGCCAACGCGGGCCGGCGCAACCGCACCTTCGAGGCGCCCGAGCTGATCGATGCCTTCACCGATTTGGAGCGCCAGCTCGCGAGCCCCGCCGGTGACACTCACGTCTCCGAGCCCGCCCGCCGGGTGCCCCGGCGGCGGAGGGTCTGATCAGAGCGTCGCCGTGCGCCATGAGCGACCAGAGCGGCGGGCTCTTCTCACCCGGGCGAGGAGCCGATGCCGCCCCGGGTGTTAGGCTACCCGCCGGGGGGACGATGGCGACCGGCAACCCTGAAATCCCTGTCTGGGCGCGTAGGCCGGGAAGCGGACCCGACGACCCTGGAGTCGGAGGGGGTACGACATGACCAGGGTCAGGATGCTCCCGTACGTGGACGGCCCCGACCCCGACCTGCGTTACCCGCTGAGCGGCGACTACGACGTCGAGGAGGTCGTCGACGTCCCCGACGACGTCGCCCGACGCATCCTCGAGCGCACCGGCAAGCTGGAGATCCAGGCCCGCTATCCGCGCCTGCTGCCGGCCGAACGATTCAGCGACAACGCTCCGGACCGGCGGGCCGCCGAGACCATCCGGGCGGCGACGGCGCCGGAAGAGACCGGCGAGAACAGCACCGCCGTCTGGATGCACATCGTCAACTGCTGCGCCGGCTGGAAGGTGCAGCCCACGGCGAAGGACTTCTACGACGCGGTCCGGGCGGAGACGCCGACCGCGCGCCAGAAGGCGCTGCTCCAGACCTGGGCGGCCGAGGCGACGCCGCTCCTGATGATGAGGGCGAGAGCCGAGGGCGCGTACACGTGGCGGAGCCTGGTCGGGGCCCTCCACCGGGCAGGCCTGACCCGGGCGCCGGCGACGCTCTTCCTGAACACCAGGGCACTGCCCAGACCCGGGCACGAGGTTCCCGAGTACCCGCCCGACGCACGCTGACGAGGAGTCCAGGGACACGACAGCCCGTGGCGAAAGTCCCCGCTGCATTCGAGCGGCGATGCAATCCGCCAGACTGCGTTGGTCGTCGGTTACATAAGCCCGATATGCGCCCTCCTCACGCCTTGTCAGGCGGGCGCCTCGCCGCTCTCGATGCAACGCGGGGCTTTCACCACGGGCTGACGAAGGCGGAACGAAACACGACCGATGGAGAACCTGTCGCTCCCCGAGCCGGTGCGAACGACGTGGGAGAGAACCCGGGACGTCGTGAAGAACGCGATCGCGCGCATCGCGCCCGGTGAACGCTACTGTCTCGGCGGCGGCACCGTGCTGGCGGCGCGGTGGCGGCACAGACAGAGCTTCGACGTCGACATCCAGATGCCGGAACACGTGAGAATCGAGCTCCTGGCCGGTGAAGCCGGAGAGGAGCTGCGACAGCGAATCAACGACCTCGGGGGACGGTCGGGCATCGACGAGCACGCCAACATCTACAGCGGATGGCTCCCGAGCCGGGACCGGTACGCGAGAGAGGCGGTTCAGATCTGGGGGCGCGAACCGGGCATCGGTGGAGGCGAAACGGAAGCCATCGTCGACGGACGGCGGGAGTGGACGCTCGGAACGACCCAGATCCTCGACGGGAAGCTGGCCCGGGCCGACAAGCGGACGGTCCGCGACATGTTCGACCTCTGGACGGCCGCGAGAAAAGCGCCCGGGGCGCTCGAAGACGCGGTGAACGCCCGGTCACGACGGAGCATCCTGATCGTGACGGACGACTGGGCGGACCGGCGGGAAGAAACCGAGACGTGGGCCCGAATCGCGCTGCGGGGAGTCAGCCGGGCGGACGAGCTGCGCTTCCCCGAGCTGGGGCGGCTGGCGGCGAAGGCGGTCGGCAACGCCCGTTACCGGGAGCTCGCGATAACCGCCGGAAGCGGCCGAATCACGACACGGACGACGACCGTGGGCGGAGCCCGCAGAAGGCGAACGACGACGCCCGACCGAGCCGGGGTCGATTTCGAACGATGGGGCCTGAACGCGCACCTGAGCGCACGAGACATAGACACGACCTCGGTGCTCGCCGCAGTCCGACAGGCCGCCCGACACGCGGAGGAAACGACGGTGGTGGCCGAGAACGACGAGGAGATCGCCTGATCGAGCGCGCCGGGCGCCCCCGCCGCGACTCGGCGGCGCGCCGGCTCATCGAGGCGCTGCCGGCCGCGCCCGTCCTCACCGCGTCCACCGCGGCGGCCCTCATCGACCGGTCCTTCCAGGCCGCCGGCCAGGCGATAGACCGCCTCGTGGTCGCCGACGGACTCACCTAGGCCAACGCGGGCCGCCGCAACCGCACCTTCGAAGCGCCCGAGCTGATCGCCGCGGCCAAGGAGCTCGTAGCGGACTACAGGAGAGAGTCGTGACCGAGGCATTCGACAAGATCATGGCAGGGCTCGACGACGCGCGCGCGTACCTGAACGGCGACCGCACAGGATTCGCCGTGAATGAGATCGACGTGCCCTCGCCCGACGTCGTCGCCATCCGAAGCAAGACCGGGCTCTCGCAACCGGCCTTTGCCCGGAGCATCGGCATTCCGTTGGGCACGCTCAAGAACTGGGAGCAGGGCCGCCGCCGCCCGGAGGGGCCGGCGCGCGTGCTGCTCGCGCTGATCGACAAGCGGCCCTCGATCGTTCAGGACGAGCTGGGCCGCTGACACGCCGCGCGGTCAGCACCTCCTCCGTCACTCCTTTCCGTCTTCGGCTCAGGCGTCCACCGGCCCTCACTCGCGCCCTTCCCGCTGCGCCGCGTAGTAGCGGTCGAAGAAGTCGAGCCGCTCCTTGCGGATGCCCCGCTCGACCGTGATGGTGTCGCCGATGTTGAGGGCAGCGTCGGCCTCGGGGTCGTAGGCGGGCCATTCCGGCAGCCCCTCGCCGTTGGGGTCGCCGGTGGCGGCCATGTTGACCCAGTAGGAAGCGAGGATGTCGGAGAGCCGGCGGTCGGTGTCGGTGTAGTCGCGGTTGGCGTAGGGGTGGGGGCTGACCCCGAAGTTGTCGAACACGTAGGGGATCTCGGCCGTGTGGTATGCGCCGTAGCGGTCGGCGTCGGGGGCCGGGGGGACGCGGCTGAAGAAGTAGAGGTAGGCCGGCGACGAGACCGTCTCCATCATGCGGGCCCAGGTCCGCATCTCCCAGCCGAAGGTGGCGTCGGTGCCGCTGGCCATCCGGGCCAGCCGCGCCTCCTCGTCGGTCGCGGCCGGGAAGGTCTCGAGGAGCGCGTCGGCGTGCTCGCCGTACTCGCTGCGTATCGTCTCTCGGTACTGCTCTACGGTCTCGGCCCCCGCGGCGCCGCCGAGCATGGTCATCTCGTCGGCGTTCGAGCCGACGATGACCGGCACGTCGTGCTGCCGCCCCGCCGCGAAGATGTCGTAGATCGTGTCGGGAAAGACCCAGCCGTCGACGTTCGCCGTCGACCGGACCAGGTCCGGCGCCACCGCCTGCACCGCGTCGGCGCTCGCGGCGCGCATGGCCTCGAGCGACGGCGCCGCGCCGTCGCCGAGCAGGGCCTCGACGAGGCGCTCGCCGGCCGCCTCGATCTCCGCCCGGGGCGCGGCCCCGCCCCGCGGGCCGAAGCCGCCGCCGCTCTCACCGATGGCCGCGTGGAACAGGCCGCGCGCGAGCGGCGTCGCCATCAACTGGTTGACGCTCCACGAGCCGGCCGACTCGCCGAAGATGGTCACGCGCGACGGGTCGCCCCCGAACGCCGCGATGTTCCGCTGCACCCAGCCGAGGGCGGCGACCTGGTCGAGGAGGCCGTAGTTGCCCGACGCCCCGTGCCCGGACTCGGCGCTCAGCAGCGGGTGGGCGAGATAGCCGAACGCCCCGAGGCGGTAGTTGATGGTGACCAGGACGACGCCGCGCTGCGCCAGTCGCGTGCCGTCGTAGGTGATGTCGGCGCCGTTGCCGATGGACAGGCCGCCACCGTGGATCCAGACCAGCACGGGGGCGCGGTCGTCGGGTCCCGCCGCCGTCCAGACGTTCAGGTAGAGGCAGTCCTCGTCCATCCGGTCGACGCCCGCGTCGTAGAACGTCTGCACCGCGGCGGGCAGCGGGTTCTGCATGCACGCCGGCGCCGCCTCGGTCGCGTCGCGCACGCCCTCCCACGCCGCCGGCGGCTCGGGGGGACGCCAGCGCAGCTCGCCCACCGGCGGGGCCGCGAACGGCACGCCCCGGTAGACCATCACCTCGTCGCCGAGCGGTGAGGGCGCACCGGCGAGCCGCCCGGTCTCAACGGTCACGACGCCGCCCGCGTCCTGGCCCGCCGCGGGCGCCTCCGGAAGCAGGACGAGCGCGAATACGAAACCGATCGCGAGCACGCTGTTCGTTACCGTTCGCATCATGAGACACCTCGGATCATCGTCTGCTCTCGGCCGCGAAGTCCTCGGCTTCCAGTTGATCGTCGAGCTGGTTGAGCCGCAACGGATCCACACCCGGAACCAGCCCTCCATGGTTGGGAACGACCCGGAATCGCGGCGGTTCGGGATCGCGCGACGCCCGCGCCATGCCGCGGCGCAGCACTTCATTCACAATCTGCTTGAACGGCCTGTCCTGCAGGCGGCACTGCGCCTTGAGGAAATCGGCCACGTCATCGTCCAGGGTGAGCGTGGTTCTCATGCACACATCCTGATGGTCACACGAATCGACGTCAAGATGCGCAACTCGGAGCGGGCCGAAGACGCCCCCGCGGGCCCCGGTTCCGAGGGCCGGTCAGGCCGCCTGACTACCGCGATCGTCACCCGGACAGGTCACGGATCGTCACCCGGACAGGTCACACGAGCCGTCCGCACGGACACGCCCGCTGGCGTCAAACCACTGCCAAGCGGAGACTTGAAGGCCGTCTCGACCCGTGGCACAAGCCTTGCGCACACCAAGGTCGGGTTGCCAGTCCGGGACGGAGGGTGAAGCCGCATCCCCGGCGAGAGGCAGCGGAAGGGAGACCGTCATGAGGAAGCCGCCTAGGTCCGGAACGCGCAGGAGGCACACGACGCGCGCAGCCCGCTGCATCGGCGGCCTTGCCGGCTGCGCGCTGCTCGCCGCGGGATCACCCGCCGCGGCGCAGCCCGCGGTCTCCCCGGCCCCGGTGCAGGAAATCGGGCAACCGGCGCCGCCCGCACCGCCGGGAGCCGGCCCCACGGCGTTCCGACGCTTCCGGTTCGCCGCGCGGCCCCTCGGCGGCATCCCCGTCGGCGATTTCGGCGACCGCGCCGGCACCAGCCCCGGCCTGGGGCTGGACTTCACGGGCCGCATCGGCCGCACCCCCATCGCGGTCGGGGCGGAGCTCGGCTACCTGCAGTACGGCAAGGAGACGCGGCGGCTGTCCCTGACCCCCGCCGTGCCCGAGGTGCTGACCGACGTGAACACCACCAACCACTTCCTGCAGACGCACGCGCTCATCCGCGTGCAGCCGCAGACCGGACGGGTGCAGCCGTACGTCGAGGGACTCGTGGGTTTCCGATACGTGTTCACGCGCACCTCGTTCCGCAACGCCGACGAGGGGCGCTCCGGCTCTACCCTGCTCGGCGATCTCGCGCCGAGCGCCGGGGCGGGCGGGGGCGTGGCCGTCGGCCTGGTCTCGGGAAGCGAAGCGACGCTGAATCTCGACATCGGGCTCCGTTACCTGACGGGCGGCGACGTCGAGTACCTGACGAAGGGCGCGGTGGTTCGCCACGAGGACGGGGTGACGCTGGAGCCGACGCGGTCGGCCATCGACATGCTGAGCCTGCACGTCGGCCTAGCGGTCGACTTCTAGCCGCGTGTCTCGGGAGTGGCTCGACTGCCGCCGATCCCCTCGAGAACGGCGTCGACGGTCGTGCTCCACACGAACGGCCCCGTGTCGGCTTCGTGGTGGATCAACTGGTGCTCAATGGCCGCGCCCAGTTCCCGAACGCTGCCGAAGGCGCCACGACGACGCTGCTGGGTCAACCGGCTACTGTGCCGCGGGCGACGCCTCAATGTCCAGCGTGCGCAGCATTCCGGGTGCACGTCAGATTCGTTGGAGAGCCTGAGGCTGCCTTGGCGGCTCTTCGTTCCCGGAAATCTCTAAGCAGCCGCGGAGCTTCCGGCCGTGCAGCGCGATGTCGGCGTCGGCCTCTGCGATGGTCCAGCGCATGCCGGTCCCAACAATGCTGACGTGCACCCCAGCATTCGCGGCGTGTAGCGGCCGAAACGGCCGTGCTCCCAAGCGTGGCCGCCTTGCCGACAAGGTCCCCGACACCCTCCCATCCGCGATTCGTCGTCGATCACCGCGTCGTCGGTCCCGCCCGCTGCCCGCGCGCGCGACTCGCGGACCGCGGCCGTTACCGCAAGCGCAGCGTCCTGGCGATGACCACACAGCACCGCCGCGCTCCGCCGCATTTGTTGACCCTACTTGGAAACACCCTCTGCGGCCTGTTCCGCCCACGCAAAAAATACCTTGGTCACCATAAAGCTCCCACCCAACACAGCGCCGTTGACCATGTGGGCTGCCACCAAGGGCCAGCCCTCAGGGCCCCCGATCAGCGCCAAGCCAATCCAGGCATTCGCCCCGCACCCAACGGAGAACGCCATCGGAAGCAGCCACCAGAATTTTCCTGACACCGGCCACCCCGGCTCTTTCCCTCGCTCACCCTTCTGTTGCGTGACCGTATAAGCAAACACTACGCACACCACACCAACCATCGGTAGTCCGGCAAAAACTACAAACCGCCCCAACCACGACACCGGCGACTCTACGCTGTACAGGAACACACCCCATAACCCCGAGTACCCCGCCGCTAGCGTCGTGACTCCGGCGGTCCACGTCCATCCTCGCAGTCGCTTCCATTCCAATTCTCGACACCACACATTGGCCAGCGCTACAACCACCAAGGGACCGCAAATTGCATTGACGCCGACCGGCCTTGCCACCCAAAAGCGTTCCTTGCAATTCCAGCAGACGCCGCCACCTGGACCATCAATGAACCAACCTGCAACGCCCACCATTTTCTCTGAAAGCACGCCCACCAATAATCCCACCACCGTCATTCCCGCCGCAGCCACCAACATGTCATAGCGTTTCGTGATTCTGTCAACTAGTGCAACGCCAGGCGCATGCGGCAACAGCCCCAATGGAACAAGCCACAATCCCACCGCCCAAATCCAAAAATACAGCGGTTGACCTACCGCCAACTTGGTATCGCTCGCGGTTACAGGCAAGCTATACTCAACAATTACAAACAGCGCTGCAAAAATGCCCCAAAACACCGCTAGGCGCAGCTCTCGTCCCCACGTGCGAACAATTCCCAGCGCGGCGCCTACTGCCGCCATTATGAGAATGACAAACAGAGCTGCCTCAGCGACTGTATCACGTTCATAAGCACCCGCATCCAAGAAATCCACACGGATCAATAGCCGCAGCGCTCCCCTTGCAAGGGTAACAGCCTTGTCACCCACGAGCTGACCAACAACGAACCCCGCGAGTCCCGCCACCATCGGCGCGGTACCCGTACCCAGGGTCCTCGCCGAATTCTTGTCTGGTTGCTCTGCAATCATTGACGTGACCTTCTCTCTCCGGTGGCTCCGACCTCGGACACCGGCTTTAGAAACCCTCCTTGAACCCTATTTGTCCCCGCCTCTGTGTAGCGTAAACGGAGTGAGAGCTGGTGACGCAGCGACGTAGAGCCACGCCGGCGCGGATCTGACCGCCAGAGTTGAGTTAGCGCTCCGCACGAGGGCAGGGCGGCGCTCTATGGAAGATCGAGGAGGCAAGACAGTCCTGACGTGAGGTCATCGTCGACGGTGTACGAGGCGCGCAGCCAGACAATGCCGTCCCTGATCGCGAATCTAGTCGAGCCCCGGCTGACGTTCAGTTCGTCCTGCAGACACATGCACTGGGCGCACTCTTCAAGGAGTGGCAAGGTAAATCGGATTGTCTGATGGAGATCCAGAGCGTCCTCAATCCAATCCGCGACCCCAACAATGTCGGTGGTTCTCGCTACGGCGCTAACGGTTCGCAGGCCGGAGGGTTCCAGTCGAAGGTCCCATCGTACCCGAACGGTTGCGTTAGGAAGGCACAAGAAGCAATCGACCGCGAGCAGCGTGGATAGACGCAGCGTGCGTCCGGAGGCGCCCCGCAAACGGGTGGTGTCGGCCCGCCAGTACAGGTCGCCGAAACTCGAATCGGAGAGATTCCCTTGGGCTAACCCGCGACGGTCAATGACGTCTCTGAGCCGTGGCAGGGATGTCTCTAGGGAGACTTCAAGGCGGCCGACGTCTGGCGCTGAGATTGTCAGCTCTTCGATGTGCCCAACAGTCAAACCCTCGTACTCGATGGAGACCTTCGCGGGCGCGTCGTCCTGGGCTGTGCCGCTCAGAGTGACGTACAGGGCAGGGATGATCAGGACCAAAGCGTTGATACTGCGGGTCATGGGAACTCTCCTCTCGCTGTGGGCCGGAGAGCCGGCGGACTGCGTCCGATAACGGCTCGTCTATCAACTAAAGGTACCCGACTACTCCAGCAGTCTCGCGGCGCGGAAGCCGAGAAGATCTCCCCGCTGCGTGGCGGGGGCGGAATCGCGTGTGCTGGGCGAGGAGTGTCGACATTTCTGCGGGTCGGCTTCGGCCTCCGCCGCGAACAACGGGACACCCGACAGGGCCGGCTGCATTGGCTCCGTTGAAACCGACTACGCAGGATTCGCGCCCCGTACGACCACGATGCCATCCTGGCTGAGAACCAGCAGCCGCGCTGGCCCGTTCCTCCTCTGTCGGCAGGCGATACGGGACACCCGTCGTGCGGCTGAGCCAGAACAGGTACTCCCGCGTGTCGAACCAGTTCAACGCACACCACGGGATGGCGATCGGTCTGCGGCAACGCCGGCGATCACGCGCACGCACGCGACGAGCGCCGGCGGCACTAGCGGCGGTGGGCATCGCTGGTCTCCTACGCTTCCCGCGCCGTTCTCGTCCTGGCCAGACGCCGCGGACCGGAGGCACGAGCCTCTCCGCCGTCATCCCGTCGGACGCCCCGGCCGCGAACGCACCGGCAACCGACACATGTTGGTCGACCCCGCCGCACCCGTTGACCACGCTTCCCCCCACGGAAGCCCGCTCCGGCGCGGGTGAGCCCTCGGGCGTCGCTGTCGGCGACGGTCGCGGCCGCGCAGAGGCCAGCGCCCGCGACTCCAACTACCCGAGCCGCGCGAACGTGTCTCCAGCGAGGGCAACAGCGTCGACCGGCCACCCGGGTCCGACTACCGGCTTTCGGCTGCGTTGTGCTCGTGGGTCCTTACCTACCTAAGCGCACTATCGAGGTCAGCTGGCCGAATCACCAGCTGCCGGCGTTCAGGATCAACGACAACATCAAACCATGCATCGCGCGATTCAGTGTCGGTGATTACACGGCGTGTTCCATCAATTTTGTCAATTGTCAACCTGACGGCCTCGGTTCCTTCCGGCAGCGTGATCATCTCGTCCCTGCCCCACTGCAGGGTGACTGTCTCTAGCGTTTGCGTAGCGAGAATGGTCGTGTCCCTCACTTCGTCCCACGTTACCCTTCCTTCGCACATACCCCTGGCGTCTCGCCAAGTGTCCAACGGTCCACAACTACCTCTATTCTGTACCGTGCAAGAGTAGCCAAATGAACTCTCGGTGACAGCACGCAGACCATCGCAGGATGAGCGACTCGATCTATTGCACGAGGCCTGGATGGGTGCGGCTCTTTTTCGTCGGCGGTCGGTAGAGGGTCCGCAGGGTTCCGTGAGCTGCATGGCAAGAGCTACTTGACTCGTCGGAGACGGGGTGGGGAGGGCGGCAGGGGCGGTTCGGTGATAGGCGGCGGTTGCCCGT
>JAJEFC010000193.1 GCA_022820675.1 Vicinamibacteria bacterium
CCTGATCGAGCAGTTCCTCGTCGAGATCATGGGCATGAGCTGGACCGACGTCCACGACGACGCCGAGAAGCTCGAGCACGTCGTGTCCGACCGCCTGATCGACCGCATGGACGCCATGCTCGGCCATCCCTCGGTCGATCCCCACGGCGATCCGATCCCCCAGCCCCGACGGCGCGATGGAGTCGCGCCGGTACCACTCGCTCCTGAAGTGCCCGCTCGGGACCCCGGTGACCGTCACCCGCATCGCCGACCAGAACACCACGTTCCTGCAGTTCCTCGAGACGCAGGGGCTGAAGCCGGGCCAGTCGGTGGAGGTCGAGGCCCGCGACGCCGTTGCGGACCGCGTCTGCCTCCGGGCGGGCGGCGAGCGCCGGGTCATCCTCGGGACCCAGGCGGCGGCCAAGGTGCTGATCGAAGTCGCGCAGGAGCCTGCGCCGTAGCCGTCATCCAGCCAACGACTGTCGGCGGGACAGCGGCGCCGCCCAGCGTCAGTCTGGCCCTCGACGAGGGCCTGCGCCGGCTGGCTGGCCGGTGAGATCGCTGGCGGGAGCATCGAGGACAGCGTCCTCCACATCTAGAGGACCGAAACCGCCGTGCCGGACGGGACCGCTGACCTGGTCGCCGACCTCTACCGGCGGACGCCCGAGGCCGAGGCGCGCATCACGGACATCCTGCTCGAGGTGGACAACGCCAACCGGTTCACCGAGGCGCTCACGCACCTGCGAACCGGGGAAGCCCTGCCGTTACCGCATCGGTCCGCTGAACGTGCTCCTCGCCGAGGGAATCGACGCCGGCCTGCGCAAAGATGGCCGAGGCCACCGCGTACCACGAGAGCGACCTGGACCTCGAAGAGCACTACACCGACAGCCACAACTACACCGAGAGCGACTTCGCGGCCTTCGAGATGGTCGGCATGCCGCTCTACGCGGCGTTCCCCGCCGGGCGCGCAAGGTGGCCGTCCGGGCCGGATGGTCGACGCGGCCCCGGCGAGCTCGGATCCTGTTGACGAGCTCCCCGCCGGCCGCCGCCTTCCATTGCCACCCTGTTTGAAGGGTTCTCATAAGTTGGTATTCCAACGTTCGGAGTGGCTTCCCGAGCCAACTGAGGCCTTAGTATTTGTGAGATGCCCCTTGACCTGTTCGCCGACGACAGTCGTCGCTGGCGGTGCAGGCGTTGGGCGCCCGTCGTAACGCTGATGGGTTGGGCAACGGTGCCGGTGACGGACCCCGACGGCTGACTTCGGCGCCCGCTGGGCAAGTTTACGGAGGAGGGGAGCGAATGCTGCGATTCGGACGCGTTTTCCGTCGTTTGGCGTTCATGGAGGAAAGGTCTTCGCGTGCAGCGTGGCTGGCCGTGGTGCTGGGAATCCTGCTTCCTGGGCTTGGCCACGTCTACGTCCGACAGTTCAGGAAGGCACTCGTCGTCAACTTCATCGGCTGGGTCGCCACGTCGTTGACGTCCCTCATCGTGAGAGACACGGCCACGGCTATTGCCCCGCTCAATCTCCTGTTGGCCGCACCGTGGCTCCCCAGCTTCTACGTCTACATGAGCTGGGACGCCTACTACCTGGCCGCCCGACAGACCTCCGCGGGTGCGCGGCACATGGAGAGCCGAAGGTCACTCTACCTGGCCGCTGTCTGCCTGCTGCTGGCGTCGATCATGCTCGACCAAGCGTCGTCCTCCTTCAGGACGGCGAGGTTCACGAACGTCGTCGGCGAGGCCATGGCGCCTACTATCCTGGATGGCGAGTACGTCCTCTTGCACGCGTCTGCTGACGATGGCCGCCTACCGGAACCGGGAGATGTCGTCTTTGTCCAGGACCCGGAAGACCGCGACAGGTTGTTCATCTCGCGATGCGCCGCGACCGAAGGGCAGATTGTGGCGATCGAGAATGGGGTCGTGCGTGTCGACGGGATCCTTTTCGATGAACCGGAAGGAGTCCGGCCCGCCCCGGAGGACTTCGGTCCGGAAGTCGTGCCCGACGGACATTTCTTCGTGCTGGGCGACAACCGGGGTTCGAGCTTCGACAGCAGAAGGTTCGGTCCGGTGCCGCGCGACCACCTGCTGGGCGAGGTGGTGCAAAAGCTAATCGCGAGAGATGCGCGCAGCGGAACGGTCAGACTGGATCGGTTTGGCGAGTTGATCGAATAGCAGGTTGCACCGAGCGGCCCAACGCGTCAGGGTGCGGCAAACCTGTTACGCCCGACTTCCGTAAGACAATCAGAGCGTCAACCCACTCAACGCTGGAGCGACACCGCGATGCGCAATCCGCCGACCGACCGCCAGACTCTCGTCGCCACCGCCTTGTGGGCGACTGCCGTGATCGCCGCCCTGGCCTTGCACCCGCCCGCCCGAATCGCGACCCTGGCCGTGCTGTTCCTGGGACCCCTGGCATGGGCCGTGTGGCGCTTCCCCTGGCGTAGCGACCCAAGCACGGTGACCCTGCCCCGAGGATTCATCCTACCCCGAGGCTGGCGCCTTGCAATCGACCCGACCTACTACGAGCCCACGTGGCGCGCCGTGCTGTACCACGGCCTGATGTGGACGCTCATGGCCTGCGTCGTCGGACCCTTCATCGTCGGACCCCTCAGCAGCCCGTGGAAGAAGTCCGGCCGCCGCTCCGACGCGTTCAGGCGGATTGGCGATGAGCGATTGAGCCGACGGGAGCCGCCCGCGGCCAATTGACGCCCCAGGAACCCGCCAGACGCCCCAAGAGGTCGATCAGACCCCCGATCACACCGAAAATGACCGAAAAAGCCCGCCTCTGCAGGCTCCGGGGCGTGCCGACCCCGGTCAGGTGACGCAGAAGCAGCCCGAGGTTCAGTCCCGCCACGTGAACCAGCAGGCGCTTCAGAATGTTCGGGTGCCCCCGCACGTGAACCCGACGCATGCCGCCCGTTTCATACGGCGCCGGCTGTCGTGCTCGAACGGTCAGCCGATTCGACGTCGCTGACGGGCCCGGTGAGGCGGCGGCGGTCGACAGTCAGCTACCGTGGGCGGCGGGGTGCTTCCGGGCCCCGTCCCACCGGTCAACGGCCGGGGGGGCAAGCACGGCCGGCTTCGAGTCGGCGGGACCTGGCCGTCCTGCCACCACGTGCCCAGCCGACGGCGGCCCCGCCGGCTATCACATGCACGAAGAGCTAAAATGCGTGCGGCGCGAAAAGCTAACTAACGGGAGTACATCCGATGACTCCGCCGTCGGGGAAGCTGGCCGGTTCCCTGGACCTCCTGCGCGCTCTCCAGGAACGCGGCGTCGTCGCTGTGCGTGCCGCCGATCTCGCGCGGTCCCATCGCGAGCGGCTCGTGCGGCACGGGTTCCTGCTGCCGGTCATGAAGGGTTGGTACGTCACCGGCTCGCCGGACCGGAGCGCCGGAGACAGCACCGCCTGGTACGCGGCGTTCTGGCCCTTCTGCGCCGGCTACCTGCGCGCGCGCTTTGGCCCGGCGTGGTGCCTGTCGCCCGAGCAGTCGCTCGCGTTGCACGCCGGCAATCGAACCGTGCCGGGACAGCTTCTCGTCCGGGCGCCGCGGGGCCGCAACCGGGTCACGCCACTGCTCCACGGGACGGCGTTGCTGGAAGTCCGCGCCGCGATGCCCGACGCCGAAGACGTCGTGGAAGTGGACGGCATGCGTGCCTTCAGTCCGGCTGCCGCCCTGGTCGCCTGCCCGGCCCGGTTCTTCCGTCAGCATGGGGTCGATGCGCGGACGGCCCTCGCCCTCGTGCGCGACGCGTCCGAGCTGTTGCCCCGCCTCCTCGCCGGCGGCCACGGCACCGTCGCCGGCCGTCTCGCCGCCGCCTTCCGCGACGTCGGCCGGGATCGGGTCGCGAACGACATCGTCGAGACCATGCGGGCGGCCGAGTTCGCGGTCCGCGAGTCGAACCCCTTCGCGACGCCGCCACCCGCCTGGCCGGTTCACGGCGGCGCTTCGCCGTTGGTTCAGCGCCTGCGCCTGACCTGGGACGCCATGCGAGGCCGCGTCCTCGACCACTTCCCCCGTCCGCCCGGCGGTACCGCCGGCGTCGAATCCGTGCTCGCCGGGATCGACGACGTCTACGTGACCGACGCGTATCATTCGCTCTCCATCGAGGGCTATCGCGTCAGTCCGACCCTGATCGCCCGCGTGCGCAGCGGTGACTGGGACCTGGACCGCCATGCGGCCGACCGGGGCCACCGGGACGCCCTCGCCGCCCGCGGCTACTGGCAGGCGTACCTCGCGGTGCGCGACAGCGTTCGCCGGGCGGGCTCGGGCGAACATCCCGGAGCCGTGGCCGAATCGGACCATCGAACCTGGTACCGGGAGCTGTTCGCGCCGAGCGTCGCCGCCGGCCTCGTCCGTCCGTCCGATCTGGCGGGCTACCGCGACGCTCCGGTCTACATTCAACGGTCGATGCACGTGCCGCCGAGTCCGCCCGGCGTCCGCGACGCGATGCCGGCGCTTTTCGAACTGCTGTGCGACGAACCCGATCCCGCCGTGCGCGTCGTGCTGGGGCACTTCCTGTTCGTCTACATCCACCCCTACCCGGACGGCAACGGTCGCATGGGCCGCTTCCTGATGAACCTCATGCTGACGGCCGCCGGCTACCCCTGGACCGTCGTCCCGGTCGAGCGCCGCGACACCTACATGGCGGCGCTCGAGGCGGCGAGCGTCGGCCAGGACATCGGCCCGTTCACCGACTTCCTGGCCGTGCTGGCGGAAGGGGGGACCCGACCGGTTCGCTAGAACCATCCCCGACGCGGGCCACAGTCTGCGGTGGCCGGCAACCGACAGACTCGGGCGGCGCTCGACCGCCATCGAGGCGTTGTCCCCCGCGCTGCGTCCCGCCCCGGTTCTCGTGCGGCTCGACCTGCCGGTCGTGGCGGCCACGAAACCAGCCGCTGGATGCCGAGGCGGATCACCGGGGGTCAGCGCCCGCCGTGTCGTCGGCGTCGCCGCCCTTCGCCTTCAGGGTCACGTCCTGTTGGCTACGGCCGGCGACACCGGCTGCCGGAAACGTCTCCCACTGCCTGCAGGCTGGAACTCGCCTCGAGCACGCCCGTCGTCTCGGTCCTGGACGAGATCGCGCGGTGGTCCGCCCGGGTCCGGAGCGGCGAGGGTGAACCGCTTTCAGACTGCTCCGGATGCGCCTCGCGGACTGTCGAGGCGCTTGACAGGACGTGATCAGGTTCGGGCTGGGCCGGCTCGACAGCGCGAGGGCGAGCCCTGGCGCAGATCTGCCGAGAGTGGCGGCGCGCGAAGCGGGCTGTCGAGCGGGATGAGCCCGAGAGCCTGCGGGGCAGCCGTCACTCGACCACACGGGTTCGGTGCCGCCGTCGTGCGAGACCCGCACGGGCCCGGCCCCGGATAGCTGCGCACCCAGATCTCGCGCCGGCCCGTGGCGTCGGACGTATAGGCGAGCCACCGTCCGTCGGGAGACAGCGCCGCGGCGACCCCTTCGCTCGCGGCCGTCTGCACGAGCGGCCGCGGCTCGGCTTCCGACGACGGCGCGAACTCGACGAGGTCCCCGCTCTCGGGGGAGATGGCGACGGCGATCGGCCGGCGTGGCGAGCCTCTCGCACCGCTCCCACGGAACCTCCCGGTTCAGCGTCAGGGCATCCGCGACGTCTCTCCACCGCGCCCCATCATGCACGAAGGCACGGCTTCTCGCCATGAGCCCGACACTCCGCACCTGTTGACCATGTCTCGGTCCCGTTTTCGCGGCGGGTTGGTTGGAGCTGTCCGGCGCGAGCGCCAACCGGCCGGGGGACCGGTGCCGGGATCTGTTGCGGGCAGTCGCCCCACATCACTCATTTCGCTGCCCGACCGTTCGGTTTCCGGGTGCTCATCCGTCTTGATCATCGTACGCCCCGAAGGCGCGTGACCGGGGCGAGAGAGAGAAAGCGACGATGAGACACCTTCTGCTTACGGCGATGCTGGTCGCGGCGGCCGCCTCAGCGTCGGCGGAGACCGTCATCTGGACCGGCGAGGTCCGCGTCGAGAAGTGGGTCACCAACGACGGGAGCGAGTTCTACGGCTACTGGCGGGCGGCAGGCTATGGCGCCATCCCGGGCAATCGGACGTTCACGTTCGGCGGCTACCTCTACGAAGTCGACCTGTTCTACATCACGAACACGCCGCGGTCCCTGCTCGTGGGAGCCTCACCGGGCATCCCGCCGCCTGACCGCGGTCTGGCGTGGCTGGTCGACGGGCAGCGGTTCGAGCTCGCCGACCACGACCGGAGCTTCCCCGATGAGGGCGTGGCGGTATGGGACGGCTCCGGGCTCGACTGGGAGCACGGCCAGGTGGTGTCGGTGCAGCTCGTGCAGGCGGCGACGCCGGTGCCGGCGCTGCCGGCCGCCGGCGTCGTCCTGCTCGCCCTGGTGCTGTTCGTCATGGGGTCGAGGCGATGACCGGCTGGGACGCCCGTCGGCGCCCGGTTCGACGCCTGCGCGGTTCGGATGTTTCGTACGTCAAGGAGAACGACAGTTGAAATCGGTCTCGGGGACCCTCCCCGTTCCATGCCGTGCGAAGGGCAGTGCTCATCAACGACCCCTTGGGGGCGCCGCGGTCGTTCGCGTGGCGGCGCTGGTGGCCGTGTTGGCGGGCGGCGTCGGCGCCGAGGCGGTCGCGCAGGGCGTCGAGGAGGACCGCGCGGCGCTCATGGCGCTCTACCGCGCGACGAACGGCGCGAGCTGGGTCGACAGCTCGAACTGGGGCACGTCGGCGCCCTTGGGAGAGTGGTTCGGGGTGCAGACGGACGTCGACGGACGGGTCGCGATTCTGAACCTCAATCGCAACGGGTTGAGCGGTCCGATCCCGGGCAGCCTGGGCAACCTGTCCAGCCTCGTCTACCTGACGCTGGACTTCAACGAGTTGAGCGGTTCGATTCCGGGCAGCCTGGGCAACCTGTCGAAGCTCGAAGGCCTGTGGCTCGCGGGCAACGGGTTGAGCGGTCCGATACCCGCCAACCTGGGCAGCCTGACCAACCTCATCTTCTTGACCCTCGACGACGATACCGGGCTCTGCCTGGCGGCGGACCTCCCCCTGGAGTCGGAGTTCGCCCGCCTCGCGCGGGAGCTCGGCCTCACCGACTGCGGCGTGGCGCGGGACCGGGCGGCGCTGGTGGCGCTCTACGACTCGACCGGCGGTCCGGGCTGGACAGAGCGCGGCAACTGGAGGACGCCCGCGCCGCTCGAGAACTGGCACGGCGTGGCGACCGATGACCGGCCGGGTCACGGGGCTGCTCCTCGACGACAACGGCCTGGCCGGCCCGATCCCGCCCGCGTTGGGAGACCTGGCGAGGCTCGAAGCGCTGTCCCTCGGCGCGAACGCCTTGACCGGGCCGATTCCGGCCGAGTTGGGCAGCCTGGCGAACCTCGAGGGGCTGGACCTGTCGTCGAACGCCTTGACCGGGCCGGTGCCGGCGAGGTTGGGGAACCTGGGCCGCCTCCGGGGGCTGGACCTGGAGGAGAACGAGCTGTCGGGTTGGATCCCGGTCGAAACCGGCCCGACGAAACCGTTGCTGGCCCCGCTCTCCGGCGATCGACCGGGGGAGACACCGCTCAAGGCCGGTCGCGGAAGGCGGCGCGGGTCGTGGCGGGCTCGATGACGAGGAAGGTGACGGTGCTGACGATGCCCACCGCCGCGGTCAGGCTGGCCCAGGCGGGGCGGGTGTCGGCGATCAGGGCGGTCGCGGCCAGCAGCAGGGCCGCGAACAGCCAGTCGGCGGCGCGGACCCAGGGCGCGACCCGGGTCTGCTGGAGGTCGAGCTCGTCAGGGGTGAACCGCTCCGTGAAGGAGAGGTGGAACCGGAGGTTGGCGGCCACCAGCACCGCCGCGAGCGCGGCGAAGAACACCGCGGGCCCCCACGGCGGCGGCGCCCACTCCCGCACGCGCCACAGGGGATACAGCATCGCGTAGTAGACGACGCCCGCCGCGCGCTGGTGGAATTGCCACCACCACACCGGGCTCAGCCGCATCCCGCGTTCCCGCTCGTCGCTGCCGCGCGCCGCTTCGTCGGACGGACTCGGTCGCTGTCCGCGCTCCGGGTGGAGGCCGCGCGCCGCTCCAACCGGACTCGACCGCCGTCCGTGCTCCGGATCGACGCCGCGCGCCGCTCCGTCGGCCGGGCTCGGTCGCTGTCCGCGTTCGTGGTCTTGGCTGCCGCGTGCCGCTCCGTCGGTCGGCCTCGGTCGCTGTCCGCGTTCGTGGTCGTGGCTGCCGCGCGCCGCTCTGTCGGTCGGGCTCGACCGCCGCCCGCGTTCCGGGTCGTGGCTGCCGCGTGCCGCTCCGTCGGTCGGGCTCGGTCGCCGTCCGCGTTCGTGGTCAGGGCTGCCGCGTGCCGCCCCACCGTTCCGGGGGGCGGCCGGCGATTCGGCAGGAGTGCGGCGGGCGCCTTCCAGGTCTTCGACCAGCTCCCGCGTGGCCGCGTACCGTTGCGCGGGGTCCTTCTGCAGGCAGCGGCCGATGACCGCCTCCAGGGCGGCCGGGCAGGCCGGGGCGAGCTGCCGCAGGTCGGGCGGTGTCCGTTCGAGCACCCGGGCGACCGTCGACACCGGTGTGGCGCTCGTGAAGGGGTGCGAGCCCGTGGCGAGCTCGAACAGCAGCACCCCGAAGGCGAAGATGTCGGCGCGGAAGTCGATGGGCTCGCCGCGGATCTGCTCGGGCGCCATGTAGCCCGGGGTGCCCAGCATCGCCCCCGGCGCGGTGAGCTGCGTGGCGGACGCGGCGCCGGCCTCGGGGTCGCTGAAGCGGGCCAGCCCGAAGTCGACGATCTTGATGGCGGCCTCCTCGATGCCGGTGTCCCGGACGCGGATTACGTTCTCGGGCTTCAGGTCGCGGTGAAGGACGTTGCCCTCGTGGGCGGCGGCGAGGGCGCGGGCGATGGCGACGGCGGTGTCGAGGAGGTCGGCCGGGGGCAGCGGCCCGGCGGCCAGCTCCTGCCTCAGCGTCTCGCCCGCCACGTACTCGCTGACGATGCAGAGGGCGCCGTCGAACTCCTCGAGGGCGTAGACGGTGGCGATGCCGGGGTGGGTCAGGCTGGCCGCGGCCCGCGCTTCGCGGCGCAGGCGCCGGCGGCGGCGCTCGTCCCGGGTGAACCGCGGGGGCAGCGCCTTGATGGCGACGCGCCGGCCGAGCCGCGTGTCCTCGGCGAGGTGCACGACCCCCATGCCGCCTTCGCCGAGCTTGCGCATGATCCGGTAGGGACCGAGCCGCCGGCCCGCCGCCAGCTCGGGCCCGCCGGCGCCCCCGCCCGCGGCCGCGTCCTCGGGCGGGATTGGCACGACCTCGGGTGGGGAAGGCCCGACTTCCGACCGGGGCAGCCCGACTTCCGGCGGGGTCGGTACGACCTCCGGCGGGGTCGGCACGACCGGCGGGGCGCCGTCGTCGTGGTGCGCGAGCAGCGAGTCGACCTCGGCCCGCAACCCCGCGTCCCCGCGGCAGGCCTCGTCCAGGAACCGCGAGCGGTCCTCGGCGTCGTGCTCCAGCGCCCGGTGGAACAGCTCGCCGACCCGCCGCCAGCGTTCAGGATCCACCGCCCTCCCCGGCGCCGCCCGGATCGCCGCCCAGCTCGCGCTTGAGCCACGCCCGGGCCAGCGTCCAGTCCCGCTTGACGGTGGCCGGCGAGACCCCCGTCGCCTCGGCCGTCTCTTCGACCGTCAGCCCGCCGAAGAAGCGCAACTCGACGATGCGGGCCTGGCGGGCGTCGAGGGCCGCGAGGGCCGACAGCGCCTCGTCGACCGCGAGCAGGTCGACGGCGGCCCCGGGGCCGGCGACGAGGGCGTCGTCCAGCGTCACCTGCACCCGGCCGCCGCCCCGTTTCTCGGCCCCTCGCGCCCGCGCCCGCTCCACCAGCAGGCGGCGCATCCCGATCGCGGCGATGGCGAGGAAGTGGGTGCGGCCCTGCCAGCGCTGCGGCCGGCCGCCGGCCAGCCGCAGGTACGCCTCGTGGACCAGCTCCGTGGCCTGGACGCTCTGCGCGCGCTCGCGGCGGACGTAGTGCCGGGCGAGCCGGCGGAGCTCGTCGTAGACGACCGGCATGAGGTCGGCCACCGCGGCGCCGTCGCCGGACTCCAGGCGGTCGACGAGCTCCTCGACGGTGGCCGGCGGGAGGGGGGCGGCGTCCTCCGTCACCCGCTCATCACCTCGACGCCCTTCCGCGCGAGGTCCCGCACGCGGACGTCGTAGTCGGCGAAGCGGGCGTCCTGCGTCTGCCCGCGCAGGTAGCGGATGTAGATCTGCTGCACGATGACCACCAGCTTGAACACGCCGAAGACGTGGTACCACGCGATGCGGTCGAGGTCGAGGCCGCTGCGGCGCGCGTAGCGCTCGACGACGTCGGCACGGCTCGGGAACCCCGGATGGTTCGTCGGCATCCGCGAGACGTGGTGCCAGCGCGGGTCGTCGCCCGGCTCGTTCCAGAAGTTGAGCAGGTACCCCAGGTCCATCAGCGGGTCGCCGCGCGTCGCCATGTCCCAGTCGAAGACGGCGACGGGGGTCGCGGGGTCGGCGGCGTCGACCATCAGATTGTCGAGCTTGTAGTCGTTGTGAAGCAAGGCGACGGCCTGCGGCGCGGGTACCCCGCCGTCGAGCCAGCCGAGCATCTGGTCGACGTCGTTCACGTCCCGGTCCTTCGCCGCGTGCCAGCGGCGGCCCCAGCCGTCGAGCTGCCGCCGGGCGAAGCCCTCGGGGCGGCCCAGATCGCCGAGGCCGACCGCGGCGGGGTCGACGCCGTGCAGGTCGGCGAGCACGTCGACGATCATCTCGCCGGTGCGCCGCTGGAGGTCGGGCCGATCCTGGAGCACGGAGGGCAGATCGCGGCGGATGACGGCGCCTCGACGGCGCTCGAGGACGTGGAAGTCGACGCCGAGGACCTCGGGGTCGGTGCAGAGAGCGTAGCTGCGCGGGGCCAGGGGGAAGGCGTCGCCGAGGCGGGCCAGCACGCGGTGCTCGCGCGCCATGTCGTGGGCGGTGGGGGCGACGGGCCCCAGGGGCGGGCGGCGCAGCACGTACTCGGCCGCCCCGAACCGGAGCAGGTAGGTCAGGTTGGCGTGCCCGCCCCCGAACTGGCGGATGGTCAGCGGCCCCGCCGCCTCGGGCAGGCGCGCGCGCAGCCACGGCTCGAGCCGCGAGCGGTCGATCTGCTCGTCGGGGCGGACCTCGATGACCTCGGGATCGACGACTGACTGCACGATGACTCCATCCCCGTCGGAACGCGGCGCCCTTCGCCTGCCGCCGGTAACGTGGCTGCGGCGTCTCCGCGATCCGCCGGGCGGCGGCCTCGCTACGTTGTACCACGGGCTCTCGAAGCCGGCCTATACTACCCGAGCCGGTGCGAGGCGTGGCTACGGATCGACGGCCGCCGGGGGACCTGCCGTGGCCGTGACCCGAGTTACGGTGACGAGCGGCGGGGTTGCGAGGTCGCGCCAAGATGACCCGCGGCAGGAGCGACAGGAGGATTGGAGCAGGCATGCGCGTAATCGACGGCCTTGACGCGCTCGAGGCGCTGGCCGGCACCGAGCTCGGCGCGAGCGAGTGGATGACGGTGACCCAGGAGATGATCGACCGGTTCGCCGAGGTGACCCTCGACCCCCAGTGGATCCACGTCGACCGCGAACGGGCGGCGGCGGAATCGCCGTGGGGGACGACCATCGCCCACGGGTTCCTCACCCTGTCGCTGGTGCCCCACTTCCGGCGGCAGATCTCCCAGGTCCGCGGCGTCTCCCGCGCCATCAACTACGGCGTCGACCGGGTCCGGTTTCCCAACGCCGTGAAGACCGGCGCCCGCGTGCGGGGGGTGCAGACGCTGCTGACGACGAAGCGCGTGGAGCCGGGCCTGGTGCGGTTCACGAGCCGGTTCGTCGTCGAGATCGAGAACGAGTCGAAGCCGGCGTGCGTGGCCGATACCGTCACGCTCGTCTACGCCTGACCGGGCTCGGCCGACAGGTACCCCTCCTTCTCGAGGTGCAGGATGATCTTCTGCGCCGCCTCCTCGGCCGTCGACTCCGCGGTGTCGATGGTGATCTCGGCGTCGTCGGGGGCCTCGTAGGGATCCGAGATCCCCGTGAACTCCTCGATGATGCCGGCCCGCGCCTTGGCGTAGAGCCCCTTGCGGTCGCGCGCTTCGCACACATCGAGGGCGGTGGCTACGTGCACCACCATGAAGCCGCCGAGCGGCTCGATCATCGCCCGCACCTGCTTGCGCACCTCGTCGTAGGGGGCGATGGGCGCGCAGACGGCGATGCCGCCGTTCTTGGTGATCTCCGACGCGACGTAGCCGATGCGGCGGATGTTGATGTCGCGGTGCTCGCGCGAGAAGCCGAGCTCCGACGACAGGTTCCTGCGCACTAGGTCGCCGTCGAGGAGGGTGACGGGCCGCCCGCCCATCTCGAGCAGCTTGACGAGCAGCACGTTGGCGATGGTCGACTTGCCCGAGCCGGACAACCCCGTGAAGAGCAGCGTGAACCCCTGCCGGTGGCGCGGCGGGTGGCTGCGCGCGAGCTCGTCGGCCACCGCCGGGAACGTGAACCAGGACGGAATCTCCCGCCCCGCCGCGAGGCGCTCGCGCAACTCGGTCCCCGACAGGTCGAGGATGCGCCGGCCTTCGGGCACCTCGCCGACGGGCAGGTAGCTGTCGCTGTCCTCGACGTACACCATCAGCTTGAACGGCACCATCGCCACTCCGAGCTCCGCCTCGTGGGCGGCCAGCAGCTCCTGGGCCTCGTAGGGGCCGTAGAACGGCGTCCCGCTCGAGTCGCGGCCGGGACCGGCGTGGTCGCGGCCGACGATGAGATGCGTGCACCCGTGGTTCTTGCGGACGATGGCGTGCCACACCGCCTCTCGCGGTCCGGCCATACGCATCGCCAGCGGCAGCAGCGAGAGCATCGCGGTGTGCTCGGGATAGCGGGGCAGCAGCGACTGGTAGCAGCGCACCCGCGTGTAGTGGTCGACGTCGCCCGGCCTGGTCATCCCGACGACGGGGTGAATCAGCAGGCTCGCCTCGATCTCCCTGGCCGCGCGCAGCGTCAGCTCGTGGTGGGCGCGGTGCATGGGGTTGCGGGTCTGGAACGCCACCACCCGGGTCCACCCCAGCTTGGCGAAGGCGTCGCGCAGCTCGGCCGGGGTATGCCGCAGTTGCCTGTAGTCGTAGTGCCGCACCGGCTGCACGCCCTCCACCCGGCCCCCGACGTACGCCGGCGCGGTGCGGTCGAGGAGGTGGGCGACGCCGGGGTGCTCGCGGTCGGCGGTGCCGAACACCGCCCCGGCCTCCGCCTCGCGGTCGGGCCGCCAGACGTCTTCGACGTGGAGGACGGCCAGCATCACGCCCTCGGGGTCGCGCAGGGCCAGGCTGTCGCCGGCGGAGAGCCTGTCGGCCAGAGCTTCCCCGACGTCGAGGGTGATCGGGATCGGCCACAGCGCGCCGTCGCCGAGCCGCATGCCGCGGCAGACCGCGGCGTGGTCGCGCGAGGTCATGAACCCGGTCAGCGGGGAGAAGCCTCCGTTCAGCAGCAGCTCGAGATCGCAGAGCTGGCGGGGCGTGAGGTCGTGGGACGGCCAGTCCCGTGAGACGGCGGCGATTTCCGCGGCGCGGCCCGGGGCCGCGAACAGATCGACGAGGGGCCCGCCGTGGGGGGCGATGAGATGGGCTGGCAACGATGCGACTCCTCCTGGCCGGCCCGGCCATGCGTCCGGCTGTCGTCGATCCCGGGAACCGCCGAAGGCGTGCCGCCGGGCGGCCAGGCCCGCCGGCGGTGCCGCCGAGGGCACCGGCCACCCCGAACGCCGACGCGGCGGTCCACGGGGCCGGGACGGCGCACGTTCACAGGTTACCCCTCATGCATCGAATCGTCATGTCCTGATGTCCTGATGTCCTGATTCCGGTTCCCCGTCGGCCACGTTCTGGAGACTCCGCGCTCGAATGCGTCCCGGCCGATCCGGCGGCCCGCCCGGACCATGCGCCACGCCGGCTGCAGAGCCGCAGGCAGCCGACCACCACTCGCCCGGCTTCGCGAGCAGCAGACGGATTTCGGTGACAGGTGTCGAGAAGGATGCAGGTTCGGCCGCCGCACGTCAAGAAAGTGAGAAGCGGCCCGCAAGACCATACCGCTGAGGCCGGGACTGCGCGTTTCGGAGGGGTCGCAGCCCAGAACACCGAGAATCGGGAGCTTGACAGCCAGGGCGGCAGCCGTCTCACGAATCTGACGTGCACCCGCAGGTTTCCCGCGACTGTTGGCAGCGTGGTATACATGACATCGATCTGACATGCTGGCCCGAAGTCATATGAGTCGTATGACTCGAGGGTTCTGCCGAGGAGCAAGGAATGGCCGAGCCATCGCACGACACGGGAAAGCCGTCCGTCCGGCCCGCCTGGCGCGGCTACGCGCAGTTGGCGTCGATTCTCCTCGTGATCGCGGCAGCCCTCTACTTCGCCCGGGCGCCGGCCCGCGTCGACCGCGGGGCCGCGTCCGACCCGCCGCCGGGAGACGTTCGGCCCACCGTCACGGTGATTCGGCCGACGCCGACGGAGCAGGCGCTGAACGTCGAGCTGACCGGCACGGTGAACCTCAAGGAGCGGGTGAGGGTGGCGTCCGAGGTGGTCGGCCGCGTCGCCTGGGTCTCGCCCGACTTCACCAGCGGGGGGTCGGTGACGGCCGGCGAGACGTTCATCAGGATAGACCCGGCCGAGTTCGAGCTGCAGGTGGAAGCCGCGCAGATGGCGGTCCGCGAGGCCGAGGCCCGGGTGTGGGTCGAGGAGGCCGGGGCCGAGGAGGACGTCCGGGCGTTCGAGCGCGAGAATCCGGGCGTCGAGCCTTCCGAGTCGGTTCGCCGGCTGCCGTCCATCTCGGAGGCCGAGGCCCGGCTGATGAGAGCGCAGGCGGAGCTGAGGCTGGCCGAGCTGCGTCTGGAGCGCACGAACATCTCGCTGCCGTACGACGGCCGGGTGATGAGCTCCGAGATCGACGTCGGAGAGCTCGTGGGCCCGGTGGACCGGGTCGACGGGCCGCCGTCCCGCCTGGGCATCGTCTACCGGCCCGAAGCGCTCCAGGTCGTCGTGCCGATCGAGCCGCGCGACCTGGAGTATCTGGATCCCGCCATCGGACGGCCGGCGCGCGTCGCCGGCGAGATGGCCGCGTGGACGGCCCGGGTGGAGCGGGTCTCGTCGGTGGTCGCTCCGAGGACCCGGCTCGCCTCGGTGTTCCTGACGTTCTCGGCCGACGAGCACGTCGACTCGCTGCCGGCCCCCGGCACGTTCGTGGAGGTCGTCATCGAGGGGCCGGCCTACGAGGACGTGTACGTGCTGCCCGAGTCCGTTCAGCAGGAGCGCGACAGCGTCTGGGTGGTCAGGGGCGGCCGGCTGAGCGCGTTCGAGCCGGCGACGGTGGGACGGACGGCGGCCGGTTGGGTGGTGCAGGCGTTCGACGCGGGCGAAGGCGTGGTCGTCGGCGCGTTGCCGGGGGCGCGCGAAGGGCTGGCGGTGTCCGCCGCCGCGGCCGAGCCTTCGGCGGACTGATCGGGGCACGAGCCATGACCACGACCGATGCCGGCGGGGCGGCCCAGTCGGGAACCGTCGCGCCACCCGACCGGGAGGCGGCATGAAGACGGGGCTGATCGGCTACTTCGCGGGGAACCCCGTCGCCGCCAACCTGCTCATGGCGGTCCTCATCGTCGGCGGGGCGGCGTCGGGGATGCGGCTCGCGGTGCAGAACTTTCCCGACATCGACCTGCGGACGGTCGCGGTGACGGTGCGTGCGCCCGGCTCGTCGGCGCAGGAGGTGGAGCAGGACATCAACCGCCGGGTCGAGGAGAGCGTGATGGGGCTCGCGGGCGTCGAGCGGGTCGTGGCCACCGCGACCGAGGGTCTGGCCCGGATCCGCATCGAGCTGGCGACCTTCGCGGACCCCGCCGTCGCCCTGAACGACGTGCAGAACGCGGTGGACGCCATCGAGGGCTTTCCGCCGCCGAACGCGGAGCAGCCGGACGTCAGGCTGGCCCGCCTGTCCGTCGAGGCGATGACCCTGGCCGTCTCGTCGTCGTCGGCGGACGAGCATCGGCTGCGGCTCGCGGCCGAGGACGTGCGCAGCGAGCTGCTCGAGCTGCCGTCCGTCTCGCTGGTGACGCTGCGGGGCACCCGCGACCGGGAGATCGCGATCGAGCTGAGCGAGGAGGAGCTGCGCCGCAACGACCTGACCCTCGCCGAGGTGTCGGCCGCGGTGCAACGGGCGTCCCTCAACCTCACGTTCGGAGAGCTGCGGACGGCGTCGGGCGGGGTCGTGCTGCACACCGTCGCCAAGCGCAGCATCGGCGAGGAGTTCGAGGGCATTCCCCTCATCACCCAGCTCGACGGGACCATCGTCACCCTCGGCGAGGTGGCGGAGGTCCGCGACGGGTTCGTCGACGACGACATGATCTCCGAGGTCGACGGCGTGCCCACCGTGTTCGTGCGCGTCGACGCCGCGGACCGGCAGTCGATCGTCGACATGACCCGCGACATCAGGAGCTGGCTCGCGGGCTACGACGCGCCGCGGGACGTCCGGATCGGCGTCTGGAACGATCGGGCGCAGCCGGCCATCGACCGGCTCTCGGCGGTGACGAGGAACGGGGTGGCGGGGGCCGGCCTCGTGTTCGTCCTGCTCCTCCTCGTATTCGATCTGCGCGCCGCGATCTGGATTGCGCTCGGCATTCCGCTGTCGTTCATCGGCTCGCTGATGTTCTTCGGCCCCGCGAACCTGACCCTGAACATGGGGACGCTGGTCGGCTTCTTCCTGATGGTCGGGCTCGTCGTGGACGACGCCGTGGTGGTCGGCGAGAGCATCGCCACCGAACGCGACAACGGCAGGCGCGGCGCCGACGCCGCCGCCGCGGGAGCGCGGGCGGTGATGGGCCCGATAGCCATCGGCGCCTGTACGACGGTCCTCGCGTTCGTGCCCTTCCTCTTCGTCACCGCGACCGTGACCCAGCTCGTGAACGTGTTCCCCTACGTCGCCTTCTTCGTGCTCGCGGTGTCGCTGCTCGAGGCGTTCTTCATCCTGCCGGCCCACCTCTCGGGCGACAGGCGCTGGAGCCTGGAGCCGTTGCGCTCGCTGCAGGACCGCGTGTGCGCGCGGATAGACGACATCCGGGACCGCACCGTGGTGCCGGCGGTGTCGTGGTCGGTGCGGCACGGCCCGGCGACCCTCGGCGGGGCGGCGGTATTGCTGCTCCTGTCCCTGTCGCTGGTGGGCACCGAGCGGGTGCGGGTCATCCTCTTCGACGAAGCGATGAACGTGCCCGACAACGTGCAGGTGGACCTGCGCCTGCCGGCGGGCACGCCGTTCGGGACGACCGCCGCCGCCGCCGAGCAGGTCGTGGACGCCGCCTACGCGTTGAACGAGCAGCTCCCGGGCGAATCCGTCGACAGCGTCACCGTCCTCGTCGGCAACGTCCTCTCGTCGCGAACGGGAGTCGAAGAGCCCAACGGCAGCCACCTCGCCGGGGTGAGGGTCCATCTCAACCCGCGGCCGCTCCGCGAGGCGTCGCCGGCGGAGATCGAACGGGCGTGGCGCGGCCACATCGGCGAGCTGCCGTACGTGGAGCGCCTGGAGTTCCAGACGACGGACCTCCGTACGAGGCCGAGCGTGGCGTACTCGCTGCAGCACGACGATGAGGAGGTGCTGGCGAGGGCCGCCGCCGAGCTGCGGTCCTTCCTGGCGTCGGTGCCGGGCGTGTACGAAGTCACGGACAGCATGCAGTTCGGGAAGCGCCACCTCGAGATCGCGCTCACCCCGGTCGGCGAGGCGGCTGGCCTGACCCCGGCCGTCATCGGGGCGCAGTTGCGCGCCAACTTCCACGGCGTCCAGGTGCAGCGCATCCAGCGCGGCCACGAAGAGCTCAAGGTCATGGTGCGGTACCCGCGCGAGCGGCGCAGCAGCCTGCGCGAGCTGGCGAGGGAGCGCGTCCGTCGCCCCGGCGGCGGCGACGTGCCCCTGTCGACGGTGGCCGGCCTGACCGAGGGGCGCGAGCTGGCGACGCTGACGCGCATCGACGGCAACCGGTCGGCGACGGTCAACGCCCGCGCCGACGCCGCGGTGATCACGCCCATCCAGGCCCGGCGGCGGGTCGAACGGGAGGCCGTTCCCGAGCTGCTCGCGGGTTATCCCGGCCTGAGCATCGAGCCCGAGGGCGGGGTGCGGGACGAGCGGGCCATGATGGAGACGCTGACGCTGCTGGTCCCGGTGGTGCTGATTGGCATGTACGCGCTGATGGCCGCCTTCCTGCGCAGCTACTGGAAGCCGCTCGTGGCGGTGGCGGGCTTTCCGATATCGTTCGCGGGCGCCGTCCTCGCGCACTGGCTGCTGGGCTGGGACCTGACCGCGATGTCGCTGTTCGGCCTGATCGCGGTCTTCGGCGTGGTCGTCAACGACGCGCTGGTGCTGCTCGACCGCTACAACGTGATTCGCCGCGAGAACGCGATGCTGCCGGCCGTCGCCGCCGCGTCCGCGGCGGCGCGGTACCGCTTCCGGGCGGTGTTCCTGACGAGCGCGACCACCATTCTGGGGCTGTCTCCCCTGCTCTACGAGCGCAGCGACGACCTCGTCTTCCTCGTGCCCTTCGTCGTCAGCATGGTGGGCGGCCTGGTGCTGTCGGCCGCGTTCATCCTCTTCGTCCTGCCGACGCTGGTGATGGCGGCCGAGGGCGGCAGGGAATAGGAGCTCGTGGTGAGAGCCCCCGCTGCGTTCGACGGACGATGCATCCCGCCTGACTGCGTTGTTCCTCGGTTGCAGTTGCCCGACACGCGCCCTCGTCACGCCTCGTCAGGCGGCGCCTCGCCCGTCTCGGCGCAACGCGGGGTTTCACCACGGGCTGCCGGGACTGCCGATGAACGATGACGACGCGGGGACTCCGCGTCCGCCGCAGCCGCAAATCCCCATGGCCATCGTGGGGTACAGCCACCGCATGCCGGGCGGCCTTCGGACCGACGAGGACTTCTGGCGCCTGCTCAGCGAGCGCGAGATCGTCCAGGAGCCCGTCACCGACCGCTACGGCCGGGGGTACCGGCCGGTGGGCGGCTTCTCCGGGCCCGGCCGATTCGCCAGCCCCTGGGAGGGGCTGATCCGCGACGACCGGGAGAGGCTCTTCGACCGGAGCCTCTTCGGCATGTCCCACAACGAGATGCTGGCGACGGATCCGCAGTTGCGGATGCTGTTGTCCTGCGCGTGGGAGGCGATCGAACGGACCGGGTGGGATCTGCGTTCACTGCGCAACGGCTCGACCGGGGTCTTCATAGGCGGACAGGTTCCGTCGGTGGCGAACTGGCGGCCGCTGCGCGGCGTCAACGAGTTCGCGGTCACCAGCATCAGCCTGGCCATGCTGGCCAATCGCATCTCGTATCACTTCAACCTGACGGGACCGTCGACCACCTATTGCACCGCCTGCTCGGCCAGCCTGACCGCCTTGCACGCGGCGATGAACGCGCTCCAGTGCGGCGACTGCGAGCAGGCCGTCGTCGGCTCCGTCAACTACCTGGGGACCGCCAGGCTGAGCGCCTCGTTCAATGCTCTGGGCGTCATCAGCCCGGACGGCAAGTGCCATTCCTTCGACGCCGAGGCCAACGGCTACATGCGCTCGGAGGGTGCATTCGTCTTTGCGGTGAAGCCGCTCGCGGCGGCCGAACGGGACGGCGACCACATTCATGCCGTCGTCGAGGCGACCGCGGTCAACGCGGCCGGCGCCGCCGACGGCAGCGTCGGCCTCGCCCCGGGCCGCTACATCACCGCGCCGACCCGTCACGCGCAAGTCGACCTCATGCGTGCGGCCCGCGCCCGGGCCGGCCGGACACGCCGGGACTTCGACTACATCGAGGCCCACGCGACCGGCACCGTCGTGGGCGACCGCATCGAGGGAAACGCCATCGGGGAAGCGTTCGGCGGCGTGGATCGCGGGATTCCGCTCAGGATCTCCAGCGTCAAGAGCAACGTCGGCCACATGGAGGCGGCGGCGTTCCACTGCTCCCTGCTCAAGGTCGTCCTGATGATGCGGCATCGCACGTTCGCGCCGACCTCCAGGAACTTCCTGGTGCCGAACCCGGAGATCGACTTCGACGGCTGCCCCATGCAGGTGCAGACCGCCTGCGAGCCCTTTCCCGAGCGGCCGGTGGCGTTCGGCATCAATTCCTTCGGCTTCGGCGGGGCCAATGGACACTGCGTGGTTCGCGAGTACCGGCCGGTGCGGCCCCGAGCCTGGTCGGTGCCGCCCGCCGCGGCCGGGGGCGTGATGATTCCGCTCTCGGCCCGCTCGTCGGCTGCCCTGGCCCGGAGTGCAGGACAGATGCGGGCCTGGCTCGACGAGCACGACGTCGACCTCCATACGCTGGCGGGCAATCTGAGCCGGCGCCGCACGCATTTCGCGGTGCGCGCCTCGTTCGCCGTCCGCAGCCGGCAGGAGCTGTACGACGCGCTCGATGCGTTCGCGGAAGCCCCCGAGCCGATGGCGACGGTGGACGAGGGGGAACCGCGGGTCGCGATGGTGTTCCCGGGTCAGGGTACGCAGTGGGCGGGCTGCGGCCGGGACCTGTACGACGCCGACCCGGTCTTCCGCCGGGTGATCGACGCCGTCGAGGCGCATTGGCGCGAGCATTCGGACGTTTCGTTGCGCGACGCCTGCTTCCGCGCCGGGCAGGACGAGCTCGACGAGGTCAGGCTGGCTCAGCCCGTCATCTTCATGGTCCAGTGCGGGCTGGTCGAGCTGCTCAAGACCTGGGGCGTCCATCCGGATTGCGTGACGGGCCACAGCTCGGGCGAGGTCGCCGCCGCCTACGCGTGCGGGGCGCTGTCGCTTCGCGAGGCGACCCGGCTGGTCTTTCACCGCGCGACCCTGCAACAGCGCACGGCCGGCTCCGGCCGCATGCTGGCCGTGGGCCTCGACCGCCCGGGCGTGGAGGAGCTGCTCGAAGGGCTGCGCGTTTCCTCCAGCGACGAAGGCGACCCCGCGAACCGGGTGGAGATCGCCTGCGTCAACGCGCCGGCGAGCACGGTGGTCTGCGGCAGGCAGGAGGCGCTGGAGCCGGTCGTCGCCGAGCTGGATCGGCGTCACCTGCAGCACGTGCTGCTGCCGGGCAACATCGCCTTCCATTCGGCCGCGATGGACCCCATCCGGGACGACGTGCTGGCCGCGCTGTCGTTTCTCGACGACCGCCCCTTCGACGCGGATGCGGCGTTCATCTCGTCGGTGACCGGCGAGACCGCGGAGCGACTGGACGCCGCCTACTGGTGGTCGAACGTGCGCCGGCCGGTGTCGTTCGCCTCGGCGATGGAAACCGCCCTGCGGCGGTACCGGCCGGACGTCGTACTGGAGGTCGCCCCGCATTGCGCCCTGCAGCCCGCCATCGTGCAGTGCCTGGAAGGTAGCGATCAGACGCCCGCCTGCATTCCGACCCTGACGCGGGACGGCGATGCGTGCCTCGGGTTCCAGGGAGCTCTCGGCGCCCTGTTCAGGGCGGGGGCGGCGCTGGACTTCGCGGCGCAGTATCCGCGGCCGAGGCCGATCGCTCACCTGCTTCCCGGCCATCCGAGGGAAGAGCAGGCGACGATGGATCCGATGTGCGACGACGAGATGTTCGTCCGCCAGGGCGAGTACTCGCACGGCCCGCTCGTCGGCCACCGGGTGCCGGCCGAGCACGTGCTGTTCGAGTCCCGACTCTCGGACCGGGACTTTCCGTGGCTGGCCGACCATCGCGTCCATCACGCGGCGATCATGCCGGCGGCCGGCTACCTCGAGCTCGTGCTGGAGGCCCTCGGAGGCGTACCGGTCCACTTCGAGGCGATGGAGTTCCTCCAACCCTGCCCCGTCCCGAGAACGCCGGTGCGGCTGCAGACGGCCCTGCACCCGGTCGCCGGCGCGGCGGACGCGTTCACGTTCACGATCTCTTCCCGGCCGTACGAGATCGACTCCGGGAGCGAGGTGCACTGCCGCGGCAGCGTGCGTCCGGCGCGCGACGATCATGTCCCGGACGTGCCTGCCCGCCTGGCCGACATCGACGCCAGCCGTTTCGGACCCTCCCTGCTCAAGGACGATCAGGAGTTCTACGAGCGCCTGGAAGTGGTGCTCAGCGAGACCTTCCAGTACGGTCCCTTCTTCAGGACCGTCAGGCGCGTGCGGGTGGACGGCGTGACCCGGGCGTATCTGTTCGACGTGGAGATGGACGAGGGACTGTGGACCACGGGCAGGGAGGAGGGCTACGTCGCGTGCCCCCCGCTGCTCGACGGGGGCTTGCAGATATTCCTGTATCACCTGCTGGCCGCCGCGGATCTCTTCGCCATACCGCAGCGCGCCGAGGGCGTGACGTTCCTTCGCCCGCCTTCCGGCCCGCGCGTCACCTGCCACGTGACGAAGCCCGCCGACGACTGGATGGATGCGAACGAGCGGGGGCAGTACTCCGTACGGCAGGGGGAGAGGTCCGGAGGGAGCATCAGCTTCTACGACGGCGAGACGGGAGACCTCGTCGCCCATATCGGCGATTACGTCTACTTCACGACCAATCCGCGCTGGAAGGACCTGCCCGCAAGCAGGCACCGGATTGCCTGGCAGCCGAAGTTCGTTCCGGCCGGGCAATCGCTGATCGATCGTCTGCCCGACGGGGAGATCGGGCCGGCCGCGCTCATCGCGGCCCTCGAGCGCGCGGGACCGGGGACGGAGCCCTGCGCGTGTCACGTCGTGGAGCTGGCCGGCGGCCGGGAGCCGGACCGCACCGTCCTGAAGGAGTGCGTCGACCACCTCTCGGGGGGGGACGGGCAGACGGAGTACTGGCTCGTCGGGGACAGTGAGGAGGGGGTCGAGGCTTCATACGACGCCTTCCACCTCCACGACGCCGCCCTGCGGTTCGCGAGCGTGGATTCCTCGGCCGTCGGTGAGCTGGAGACGGGGCTGCTGCGCCCGGGCGCGGCGGAGATCGTCTTCGCGCACGGAGACGATGCGGCGCCTGGGCCGGAGTGGGCGTTGGCGCGCCGGTTGGCGGTCGCCGGCGGCCTGATGCTGGTCCGTCACGACGAGGGGTGCGCAGTCGATCCGGCGGCCGGCTGGGCGACGGTGCGCCGCGGGCGTACCGCGACCCTGCTTCAGGCGCCGGCTGCCGGCGGCGGCCGGCCGGAAGCCGCGGAGCTTCCGGGTCCGAGGTGGGTGCTGGGCGAGCGGGGGAGCTGGGCGTCGGACTGGGCATCCATGCCGGGCGGGTCCGAGGCGATGTTCCGGGTCTCGGCGGAAGAGCTGGAGGCCGGCGCGTTCCATGCGCTCGGCGAGTGGCCGGGCGCCGGGGACCTGCGCGCCGTGGACTTCTTCTGTGGCGCCGATCCCGGGGATCCGACGGGCGAGAAAGTGGCGTGGCGCTTCGTCGCGTTCGTCCAGGCCCTGGTCTCCCATCGGCTCGATCGCGCCCGGGACTGGTGTCGTTTGACGGTGGTGACGCGGCGCGCCGTGCACGACGTCGAGGAGCCGCGCGGGAGCGTGCTCTGGGGGGCGGCCCGCAGCATGGCCCTGGAGGTCGGCGAGGAGGCGAAGATCGACTTCCGTCTCGTCGACCTGGGCGGGCGCGCGGATCTGGACGCCCTGGCCGGCATCGCCCGGTGCGACCTGCGCGAACGGGAGCTGGCGGTGCGCGAGGGGCGTCCGTGGGCCCCGCGGCTGGTGAGCGTGCGCGAGCGGTATCTGCCTCTCGCGGGGGACGAGGACGCCGCGCAATCTGCGCGATCTTTCGAAGATCATGCGCGAGCGCGACGAGACGCTGCA
>JAJEFC010000184.1 GCA_022820675.1 Vicinamibacteria bacterium
ACGGGCAACCGCCGCCTATCACCGAACCGCCCCTGCCGCCCTCCCCACCCCGTCTCCGACGAGTCAAGTAGCTCTTGCCATGCAGCTCACGGAACCCTGCGGACCCTCTACCGACCGCCGACGAAAAAGAGCCGCACCCAAATCGAACGGTCTCGGACGAGAGACCGCAGATCCAGAACGCGACGGTACATATCAGCGACACTATCGCTGATTTACGTGGAAACCAGCGACTTCAACGCTGATTTTCACCGCCATTCATCTTTCGATCCACCGTCGCGAGCACCTGACGCGCCGCCTGGCGCTTACCGGATCGGACTCGATCCGGAACCGCCGCGGCGCCGCTCACGCGCGCAACGGCCGGAGCTCGGTGGCCAGTTGCGCGGCGGGCAGGGCGCGGACACGCGGCGCCAGCCGGTACGTTCGTTGCCCGGCGTGCACGACGTCGAGACGCTGCAGGTCGAGCGTTTCGAGGGCCGACCGCATCGACGGCGTCAGCCGCGGGGCCTCGGTCCGCTTGACCTCGAAGCCGTATCGGCGCGACCCGGCCACGACGAGCAGATCGAGCTCCGCCCCCGAGAACGTCGACCAGTGGAAGCACTGCTCGGGACGCGCCGCCAGCAGGTGGCAGACCTGCCTGACGACAAACCCCTCCCAGGACGCGCCCACCTTCGGATGCGACACCAGCGCGTCGCGGCTGTTCAGGCCCAGCAGCGCGTGGAGAATCCCCGAGTCGCCGACGTAGACCTTCGGCGCCCGCACCTGCCGCTTCCCGACGTTCTCGTGCCACGGCGGAAGCTGCCGCACCACGAACACCGAGGTCAGCAGATCGAGATAGCGCCGCACCGTCGTGTGCGCGACGCCGAACGCGCGGCCGAACTCGGCGCCGTTCCAGAGCTGGCCGTGCCAATGCGCGAGCATGGTCCAGAACCGGCGTAGCGTGGTCGACGGCACGGTGCTTCCGAGCTCTGGAAGATCGCGCTCGAGAAAGGTCCTGATGAAGTCGTCGCGCCACCGGCGGCTGGCGGCCGGCGAGCGGGCCAGAAAGGCGCGCGGAAAGCCGCCGTGGAGCCAGAGCCGATCGACGTCCCGGACCTCGCGCAGGTCGAAGCCGTCGAGCGTATGGAAGGCGACGCGGCCGGCGAGCGTCTCCGACGTCTGGCGCAGCAGCTCGGGCGACGCACTGCCGAGCACGAGGAACCGCGCCGGGGTGCGCGGGCGATCGGCCAGCACCCGCAGCAGCGGAAACACGTCGGGCAGCCGCTGGATCTCGTCGAGAACGACCAGACCCCGGAGCCGCCGCAGCTCGAGGCCGGGGTCGGACAACCGGGCGAGGTCTACCGGATTCTCGAGGTCGAACCACGTGGTCGGACCCCGGCGCGCAGCCGCGAGCTGACGGGCGAGGGTGGACTTGCCGACCTGCCGGGCGCCGAGCAGGGCCACCACCGGGCGTTCGCGCAAGAGCAGCGTCAGCCGGCGCAGGTGGACTGGTCGCGGGATCTCCACTGCATTGAATTATGAGCACAAGACGCACAGAATTCAATGCAGGAGACGCCCGGATCCGAGGGCCGATCCGGCTAGACCGCAGCCGGACGACTGCCGGTCAGGTTCGATCCTGACCCGCGCCGCCTCTCCGGCGTCACGCGCCGGACCGGCCGTCCTCGCCGCAACGCGGTGTCGAGCCCCGCGGGATGCACCTCATCCGCGCTCAGGACAGTGATCGATGCAAAGTTGCCGACTATACCCGGATGCAGCCCGCTCTTCGTCGGCTTCTCGCTTGGTACGAGGCCAGGCAGTTCCGTCACCGCGCTTAGGACGGTGACGGAATTACCTTGCCACGTGCCCCGGGGCAGGAAACCGCCGAGAACCGGCTGTACCTGGTTTGCAGTTGCCAACTTATTTCGATCACTGTCCTTACCGGTCCGACTCGATCCGGAACCCGCGCCGCGTCTCCGGCGTCCAGGTGCCGGGCATGACGTAGTCGTCGCGGCGCGGCATCCGCACCTCGGGCAAGGTCTCCGCGTTCATGACGGCTTCTTCGGAGATGATGTCGTTGCGGTAGAGGAGGTACGCCGTCACCGCGTAGGTCTCGTCGTCGGTGAGGATGCCCGGCCGGTCGTAGGGCATGACGCGGCGGATGTAGTCCCAGACGCCGGGCGCGAAAGGCCAGTGCCGGATCGGCCAGTAGTTGGTGCGCGTGGTGACGTCGCCGCCGACGAGGGGGATGGACGGACCCTCCTCCCCGGTCGGGCCGTGGCAGTTCGAGCAGCCCCGGCGCGCGAACACCATGGCGCCTTCGGCCGCGTTGCCGCTGCCCTCGGGCAGGTCCGCGCCGTCGGGTCCGACGATGCGATCCGCCCGCTCGGCCGCGGTGGGCGGGCGGCCGAGGCCGGAAGGGGACGCCCCCTCCTGCGCCTGGACCGCCACGCTCAGCAAGCCGGCCGCGACGACGACGCCCGAGACACGCAGACCCGCCGCGACGAGCGCGCCCGCGACGCGCAGGCGCGCAGGCGCGCCGACCACCCCGCACTTGCTCGGCGACCCCGCCGCGACGAGTGCGCCCGCGACGCACAGCCGCACCGGCTCGCCGACCACCCCGCACTTGCTCGGTGACCCCGCCGCGACGAGCGCGCCCGCGGCGCGCAAGCGCGCCCCGCGCATCCGCCCGGCCACGGGAGCGTCGCCCGACGGCTCCGCCCCCCGCGCCACCAGCCACCGGAAGGCCGATGCCACCGCGCCCCGCAGACCGTTACGCGTGCACGTCGACCACGACGTCGACGGGCTCGAGCCCGTTCGTGACCTTGCCATCGGAACCCACCTTCCACGGCTGTATCCAGTTGCAGTGCCCGAGCTGGCTCTGGATCGTCCCGTAGAGCTGCCCCCGCGTGAGGCCCCAGTACTGCGCGTACTCGGCCTCGGTCGGCTGGAGCTGCCCGCGCTCGTCGAGGCAGCGCGACTGCAGCACCGCCTCGTCGCCGTTCCAGCGCCACGGCAGGCAGAAGCGGGTGTGGGCCTTCGACAGCACCGGCCCCACCAGCTCCGCCTCCTGGTAGGTGGCCCCGCCGTCGGTCGACACCTCGACCCGGCTCACCTTGCCGCTGCCCGACCACGCCAGCCCGCTGATGACGTGGGCGCCGTGCGCCTCGAGCCGCTGGTCGCCGGAGGGCCGGGTGATGACCGAGTTCGGGCCGAAGTCGTAGCTGTCGCGCTGGGTCTTGGGGTCGGGGGTCAGGAAGCGCGAGTGCTCCTGGAACGAGAGGTACGGCTGGTCGACGACCTTGATGCGCTTGAGCCACTTGACGTTGTAGATGCCCTCGAACCCCGGCACCAGCAGCCGCAGCGGGTAGCCGTGGTCGGGGCGCACCGGCTCGCCGTTCTGCCCGTAGGCGACGAGCACGTCATCGAGAGCCTTGGCGAGGGGGACGCTCTTGGTGTGCCGGCCGCCGTCGGCCGCCTCGGCGATGATCCACGACGCGCCGCCGCGCACGCCGGCCTCGGCGAGCAGGACCGACAGCGGGACGCCGGTCCACTCGCTGCATCCCATGCGGCCGTGCGTCGCGGTCACCGTGGCCCCGCGGGGGCTCGGCCGGTTGCCGACGCACTCGAGGAAGTGCACGCGCGAGACGAACGGCAGCCGGTGCAGCTCGTCCATCGTGAACACCAGCGGCCGGTCGACCATGCCCTCGACCATCAGGGTGTGCTCGGCCGGGTTGATGTCGGGAATGCCGTAGTAGTGCTGCGTCGTGAAGTGCAGCGACGTCGGGGTGATGGTGCCGGTCAGCTCGGCCAGCGGGGTCTTGGCGCTCGGCCGCTGCGGGTTCGGCCGAATGCGGGGAACCTGGTAGTGGCTGCGCCCCTCGATCTCGCGCGTGGTGGTGACGAACCGCGAGCGCCGGCCGTAGAGCACGCTCTCGATGGCGTTGTTGTCGGCGACCGCCGGCACCTGCGCGGCGACGGTGGACGAGCCGCCGGTCAGCTCCAGCGCCGCCGGCGGCGCCGCGACGAGGCCGGCCGCGACCGCGCCCTTCTTCAGAAACCGCCGCCGGCTCGGGTGTGTGCCGCTCATCGTGTTCCTCCTCGCGGGTCCTTCGCTCCAGCCGAACGCACCGAAACTCGCCGGCAGCCCCTCGCGGCAGCCCGCGGTTTCGCCATGGCCGGCCGCCACGGTGACGACCGCTGTAATGCCGGCGCCGACGCGAACCATCCTCGACGGCCGTGGCAAGAGCCCGCCGCACCGGCCGTCCGCCACGGTGACGACCGTTGTAATGCCGGCGCCGACGCGAACCGTCCTCGACGGTCCGTGGCGAGAGCCCGCGGCATCGGCTGGCGCGACGCGGACCGTCACCCGCGGGCCTCCCGGCGAACACTGTCCGCGAATGCCAAGGGCCCCGCCGCATCGACTGCTGCGGCGGGCGCCTGCCCGGGACCGTCGATCAGAAGATCGCCAACGCGTTGACCGGCGACCCCGTGCCGTTCTCCACCGCCAGCGGCCCCGCCACGAGGGTGAACTCCCAGCGGTTCAGCGACGCCGCGGTCTCCGCCAGCGCCTCCAGGTCCTGGTTGTCGAACAGGTCGACCCCCATCGCCACGATCGTCAGCAGGTGCACCGGCAGGCGGACGTCCTCGACCAGCGACGGCACGACGTCGAGGGCCGCGTCGCTGCCCATGAACGAGACGTCGCGCGACTTGAACCACGGCATGGTCGAGGCGTGCAGCCCCGCCGCGTTCTGCGAGATGTTCCACGGGCCCACCTCGGCGCGCCGCGCCCACCGGCCGGTACGGATGAAGACGGCGTCGCCCGGCTGTATGGTGACTCCCGCCATCTGCTCCCAGGCGTCGAGGTCTTCGACGTAGATGGGCGTCCCCGGCTCCAGGTACGGCACCCCCTTCAGGCGCGGGACGTCGACGAGCACGCCGCGGGTGACGATGCCCCCCTGCAGGTTGACGATCGACGCGTGGGAGCACCCCTCCTCGGTGATCGTGTCCTTCGACACGCCGTTGTACATCTGCCCCTTGTGGAGGATGTGGCACAGCGAGTCGATGTGGCTGTGCGAGTAGCCGTGGTAGCTGATCTCGTAGCGGTCGCTGACGCCGCCGAAGAACGCCGAGGCGGCCTCCTCGTCGGGAACCCCCAGCATGCTGTGCCCGAACGGCAGCGGCACGTCGTCGGCCTCGTCCTTCAGGAGGCGGTGCGCGAGCGACACGGTGATGCCCTCGGTGGCCAGCCCAAGCGCGGCCAGCCGTTTCTCGGGCGTGATCAGGTTCGCCGCCCCGAGCTGGTCGTCGGGCCCCCAGCGGCCCCAGTTCGACAGCTCGTCCACCAGGCGCTCGATGTCGGCCTGGTCGAGCTCGCGCGACTCCGGGGTGAAGGCCGGCGGCACGTAGGCCGCGGGCGACTGCATCGCCTCCGCGACGGTGGCGGCGTCGGGCTGCCCATCCGTGGACAGGAAGAACACCACGAGCGCACCCAGCACGAAGCACCCGGCCATCTGTCCGTATCTCATCGCGTTACCTCCGCAGCCACCGGACGCGGGCACCCCGCGAGAACACTCGGCCGCCATCCGGCGACGACCCCGTTCACTTCCAGCGAATGGCCCCAACAGTATCAGTCGGGAACGAACCTCACAACCGATTCTGCGGAGCGCACGTCGACGGCCTGGAGATCCAGCGCCGTGGGCGCGTCATCGGCGTCCGGCGGGGCGCAGATCGAGGAGGCCGAGACTCAGGCGAAGGGCCCGCTCGACCCGCCTCATGGTCGGTGGCTCGACCCTCCCGAGACGCTTGACGAGACGCCGCCGGTCGACCGAGCGAATCTGGTTCAGCAGGACGATCGAATCGACCGAGAGACCTGCCTCCGGCGCCCTGACGAGCACCTCCGTCGGGTAGCGCCGGTCGTCGACAGACGATGTCACCGCGGCCACGATGGTGATGGGGCTGTGTCGGTTGGCACTGTCGTTCTGCACGACGAGGGCCGGGCGCGTCTTGCGGATCTCCGCTCCCAGCGTCGGATCGAAGGCGACCAGATGAATCTCCCCCCGCTTCGGCTCCGTCATGGCGACGAATCTTCCGGAGCCGACTCGATGGGAAACCACTCTTCGACGAGCTGCAGATCGCGATCCGCCCTGTCCCGTGCGCCGGCTGCGATCTGCTCTCTGATTTCCGCGTGCGATTCCTCCTGAACGTACCGGACGACCGCTCGGTCGATGAGAGCGCTACGCCGCCCTTTGCCGGCGACCCGGTCGATCAGCTCCACCGTTGGTTCGGGCAGGGAGATGTTGAGGCGTCGAGTCATGTGCTCCTCCGGCCGACATGGTATACACATCCGCGGTGTGTATCAAGGCCCCCAGCCGCCGGGCCGCCGGCTCCGGAGTGACAATCGTCACCCGAGCGGCTATGACACCGAACGACGATGATGCCCGCACCGTACCGCCCCCGGCGCAGCCGCGCCGGGTGAGAGGGTCGATCCTCGCGACCGCGCCGGCCGCCGGCTGCTCGGCGACGCCGGCGACGCCGACACCGCACGGCCCGTCTCCCCCTCGACGACCGGCTTGTCCGGAACGCGCACCGCTGCCGCGCGGGAGCGCCGCCACCGCTTCCGGCGGCCTCGCGCAACCGCGGTAGAATCGGGATCGTGGCGCCCATGCAGGAAGCGGGTCGCCGCGGCGAAGCGTCAGAGGCAGCAAAATGACAGAAGAACAAGTGTACAATTCCATCGCCAACGAGTACCGCGAGTCGAAGTGGCTCCTGTTCCGCCACTTCATCGAGCGCTACTCCCTCATGGAGCTCATCGGCGACCTGCGGGGCCGCACGGTCGTGGACCTCGCCTGCGGCGAGGGCGTCTATGCGCGCCAATTCAGCCGGTGCGGCGCGTCCGCGGTCACCGGCGTGGACATCTCCGAAGGGATGATCGCGCTCGCGCAGGCGGAAGAGCGCAGAGAGCCGCTCGGCTGCCGCTACGTCCAGTCTGACGCCGCCGCGTTCACGCCGGAAGAGCCCGTGGACCTCGTCACCGCAGTCTATCTGTTCAACTACGCGCGCACCCGGGAAGAGCTCGGCGGCCTCTTCCGCGCCTGCTACCGCGCGCTACGGCCCGGCGGGCGGCTCGTCGGCTTCAACGACAACGCCCGGCGCCCGCCCCGGCCCGGAGAATCGCTGGCGAAGTATGGACTCGAGAGGACGTGCCCGCACCCGCCCCGCGAAGGCGACGCCGTCCTGTGGCGGATCACCAACCACGACGGCACGACGTTCCAGTTCGACAACTACTATCTGGAACCGGCCACCTACGCCGCGGCGGCGCGCGAGGCCGGTTTCGAGGACTTCCGCTGGGTGGACGCCATGCTCGAGCCGTCGGAGCGCGACGATTCATACTGGGACGACTTCATGGCCCAGGAGCCTCTGGCCGGCCTGACGGCGTCGAAGCGATAGCAGCCCGTGGTGAAAGCCCCGCGTTGCATCGAGAGCGGCGAGGCGCCCGCCTGACAAGGCGTGAGAACGGCGCATATTGGGCATATGTAACCGACGAACAACGCAGTCAGGCGGGATGCATCGCCGCTCGAATGCAGCGGGGACTTCCGCCACGGGGTGATAGGATGGCGGTGCGCTACTCCGCCAGAATCTTCCCCAGCTCTCTTCGGGCCGGCGCGGTCAGGGCGTAGTTGCCCGGGCGCGGCTCATTGATCTGCCGTTCCTTGATCAGGTTCCTCAGGTATCTGCTCAGGTTCTTGCCGTAGACCGGCTGGTAGTACTGCCTCGCGGTCTTCATTTCCCCAAGCAACGCGGCCCGCGAGAAAGATCTCTGCCCCGCCCCGAGGTTCAATTGCGCGGCCGCCGCGAGCACCAGGTCCGTACCGTGCTTGCATCCAATCTTCCCGGCGATGTCGGCCGTGGGGGAGGCCGTCGGTGTCATCGCATCAGGACCGCCCGAGGCCCTTCCGTCGGCCGGGCCGGCGGACTCGACCGCGGACGCCTTTCTGCCGGCGGTCTTTCCGCCCGAGGTCTCACTGGCCGACGACCTGGTTGCCGAGCTCTTTCTGGTCGGGGTCTTTCTGCTTCCGGTCGGAATCTCTCTGCCGGAGGTTCTGGAGGAGGCCCCCTCCGGCGAGGCGCTGTCGGCGGCCGCCGCCCCGGCCTGGCGGTCGGAACCCGCGGGGAACGTCGAGGCGGCTCGAAGCAGGCTTGCCAACTCGGTCTTGAGAAACTGCTCGCTTCCTTCGTACTCGACCTCGGTGTCTCCCTTGCGGACTCGAATCCTGGTGGCCATTCAGGCTCCTCCTGCCGAGCGGCTCCCGCCCGGTGTTCAGCACCTCACGACGGGCCGCGGCCTCGGCCGTCTCGCGACGGCGCCGAGCTGCGCGTCGGGCACTGGACCCCGGGGTACGGGTCCCGCGCCGCCGCTCTCGCGCGGCTTCCGACCGCCGCGCGGACGCGAACGGACGCCGCGCCGGCTCTCGGAAGACACGCCGTTTCCGCCGAACCCACGCGCGGAATCGTAGTGAACGCCGGAAGGCAATGCAAGTCGCGCGGCATGCCGGATCCGGCGGTTCGCCGGCCGCTCCCGGCCCGTCGACCGCACTGCGCGCGGCGGATTCTCCCGCGCGCCGGCCCGTCACCCGAACAGCTTCGTTCCGTGCTCCACCAGGGCCCGGCCGAGGCCCTGGACCCGCCGATGCTGCTCCGGGTCGACGAGCCTGCCATCGGCGTCGAACGCCTCGCGGGCCTTCGGCACCGCCACCTGGTCGGGCAGCACCACGCATCCCAGGTTGCCGAGGATCGCGCGCACGTGCACCAGCCCCCGCAGCCCGCCCAGCACGCCGGGCGAGGCGCTCATCAGCACGACGAGCTTGCCGCGGAACGCCACCAGCGGGCCGGGGTCGCCGGGGTCGGGCCGCGACGCCCAGTCGATGCCGTTCTTGAGCACCCCGGTGATCGAGCTGTTGTACTCGGGCGCGGCGACGAGCCACGCATCGTGGTCGACGAGCTGTTGCTTCAGCCGCCGGGCCGGGTCGGGCTTGCCGTGCTCCGACTCGTCGTCCTGATCGAAGACGGGCAGGCGATAGTCGCGCAGGTCAATCTCGGTGACCTCCGCGCCCGCCTCGCGGGCGCCGTCCGCGGCAATCCCGACGAGGGCCCGGTTGAACGACGCCCGGCGGGTGCTGCCCGCGAAGGCGAGGACTCGCAAGGGTTTCTGCATGGAGAATCTCCTCGATGCCGGGGGGGGACCGCGGATCGGCGGGAGCCCGCGGCGAGTCCCGCTCCACTCGGCGTCGGCCGCGAGGTCACCGACCCGCGCGCCGCCCACCGGCGAGCCCGCGGCGCAGTCCCGCTCCACCCGGCGGGCGATGGCGCCGGCCCCTCGCAGGGCGCGGCTCCGCGCTCGCCCGCTATAATCCGGGCCACCCGTCCGACCTCGAGCGCCGACCGGTGTCCCCGCGACCCGTCTTCGCGGTCTCTGCGGCGCCTGGCGGCGTTGGTTGGATGGCAGGCGGACCCGAAGCGGCGATGGCGGGCCGGCGCCGGGCGGAAGTGCCGAGGGCGGGGCTCGAACCCGCACGACCCGAAGGGTCACGAGATTTTAAGTCTCGTGCGTCTGCCAGTTTCGCCACCTCGGCATGACCGTCTCGTCGAATGGACCTGAACGGCGCCGCGCCGCCGCAGAGCGTCTCGAACCCGGTGAACGATGCCTGAGATAATAGCGCGCCCAATGCTGACCCGGCTCCGTCGGATCTGCGGAAACGGCGGCGAGACCGCCCTCCGCCGCCGCGTCCTCGCGGGCGCGGCCGTCGCCTGCCTGGCCGTCGCCGCCGCCCGCGGCGCGGAGGCCCAGCCGGTCGCCGGCGACGGCGCGCACCACGGCTACCTCGCCGCGCGGATGACGGACGGCGGAGAGCTGGTGGTGCTCGACGAGCTGAACGCCGGCCGCTTCTTCGTGCCCGCGTCGGTGCTCAAGACGGTGACGGCGGCGGCCGCTCTCGAGCACCTCGGGAGCGGATACCGCTGGCGCACCCGACTGACCTCCGCGGCCGAGGTCGCCGGGGAGACCCTCGACGGCGACCTCGTCATCGAGCCGGGCGCCGACCCGACCTGGGGGCGGGACCGGTTTCCCGGCGGTGCGGCCGAACCGCTGGCGGCGCTGGCGGAGCAGGTCCGCGCGCGCGGGATCGCCCGCGTCACCGGCGACCTCGTGGTCGACGCGAGCCGGTTCCCCGGCCGCCCGCACCCGCTTGATCGCGGCTTCGGCGACCTGCCGTACCGCCACGGCACCCCGCCCGCCGCGCTCGCCGTCGACGAGGCGACGATCACGGTGCGGGTGGCCCCGGGTGCCTCGATCGGCGCACCGGCCCGGGTGGAGGCGCCCGACGGCCTGACCGTGCTCAACCTGACGACGACCGTGGGCCGCGACCGGCACGGGGCCGGCACCCTCGACTTCCTGCCGGTGTGGGGCACCGACACCCTGCTGCTCCGCGGCGAGTACCCGCTCAGCGAGCCCGCGTTCACGGTGCCCGTGAGCGATCCCGCGCCGTCGCTGCGCGCGGCGCGCCGACTGCGGGCGGCCCTCGGCGAGGCCGGGGTGGCCGTCGACGGCGAGGTGCGGGTGGAGAGGGCGCGGCCGGCCCCGGCGGGTCCGGACCCGGTCCTGGCCGAGCTGCCTTCCCCCCCGCTGGACTATCTGCTGGCCCCGCTCCTCACCAACAGCCACAACTGGTACGCCGACACCCTCGCCCTGACCCTGGGAAGGGAGGTGGCGGGAACCGGCCGCTTCGACGACGGGGTCGAGGTGATCGCCGACTTCGCCCTCGGTCTCCGCGACGCCCCCGCGGCCGGGCCGGACGATCTGGCGATCCGCGACGGCTCCGGGCTCTCCGCCGCCAACCTCGTGACCCCGGCCGCCGTCGTCCGGGTGCTCGCCCACGCGGCCCGGCAGCCCTGGGGCGACAGGCTGATAGAGGCGTTGGCGCGACCCGGGCGAGGCACGCTGCGCGCGTGGCCGCGGCTGCCCGCCGTCGCGGCCAAGACCGGCACGCTGCGGCACACCGTCGCGCTGGCCGGGTTCCTCGATCCCGGATCGGAGAACCCGGTGGTCTTCTGCTACTTCGTCAATCATCACCAGGGCCGGGCCGCGGCGCGCCGCGCGATTGCCGCCGCGCTCCGGTCATGGCGCGCCGACGAACGGGCGGGCGGCCGTTAGCCAGCCGATCGTCGCCCGCGGCGCCGCTTGGGGCCAACCGACCCGCCACCACTCCGCCCGTTCCACGGCGCAGGCTCCTGCCGCGAGTCGTCGCCCGCGGCACCGCCTGGCGCCCCCACCGACCTTCCGGCAGCCCATGCCGTTCCAGGGCGCAGACTCCTGCCCGCCAGTCGTCGCCCGCGGCGCCGCCTGGCGCCCCAACGACCTTCCGACAGCCCCATGCCGTTCCAGGGCGCAGACTCCTGCCCGCCAGTCGTCGCCCGCGGCGCCGCCTGGCGCCCTGGCCCCGCGGCGGCACGAGGCGGCGTGACGGCCGGCCCGCGTGTGGTAAGGTTTCGCCTCCGGCGTTGCGGGAGCGCCGCCGCGCCGATTCCGGGCTGGAGGAATCCCATGACCCCTGTTCTCATGACGTTGAGCCTGTTCGTGGCCACCGCCGTGGCCCAGCTCGTCTACGGCTCGACCCTCTACTTCGCCTGCACCTCGATGGAGGCCGGGCACGTGACGTTCAGGCACGCCTTCACGAACGCCATGGGCGTGCTCATCCTGAGCCTCTTCGTCGTCCTCACGACGGTGGCGGTCCTCGACCACGGGTCGTGGATCTTCCTGTTCCTGCCGGCGTGGATGGCCATCACCGTCATCTCCTACGTCAGCAACCTGTTCGAGGTGTCGTTCAGCCGATCGCTGGCCATTCTCCTGCTCGCGGGCATGTTCTTCGGGGTCACGGCCCTCGTCATCGGCCGGGTCGGCGAGCTGATCCTGCTCCAGATGGCCGCGGCGTAGCCGCCCGCACCGCCGAGCGCCGCGGGAGGTCGCGCGGCGCGGTCGGGCCGGCGGCTCGCGGGCCGGGAGAGGATCGGGCGCGGAGCGGCGCCCTCACGATTCAGGGCCGGGAGTCGGCGCCGAGGAAGGGCGTTCGTCCGCGCGCGGACGTTCAGCAGACAGCGGCGGCAGCAGACAGCGGCAGGAAGCGGCGACATCAGGCCCGGGAGTCAGCCATGCGAGCGAACACGCCATTCCGGAACGAGTCGACGACCGGGCGCCGCGGCCCGCGGACGGTTGCCCTTGGGGTCGTCGCCGCCCTGTGCCTCGCCCTGCTGGCGGGCGCCGCCGCCCAACCGGAGATCCCGCAGCACGAGCTCGACCCTGCCTGGCCGAGCGTGCCCCTGCCGGACCGCATGCTGACGGGCGGGCTCGGCGGGATGTGCGTGGACGGCCGCGGCCACGTCTTCGCCCTCAACCGGCAGAACGTCGTCCCCGAGGACCTCGACGGCGCGACGCTGGCGCCGCCCATCGTCGAGTTCGACCCCGACGGCGTCGTCGTGGGAGCGTGGGGCGACCCCGAGGCCCTGGGCGGCCGCCTCCACGACTGCCACGCCGACGCCGACGGCAACCTGTGGATCATCGCCGCCGCCACCGGGGTGGTGCAGAAGTACTCGCGCGACGGCGAGCTGCTGCTCCGCATCGGCGAGGCGGGACGCTACGACTCGTCGGACGGCACGCGGACCGGAGAGCCCCTCAACTCGGACCGCGCGCAGTTCTTCCTTCCCGCCGCCATCGACGTCGACGCGGAGACGGGCGAGGTCTACGTGGCGGACGGCGAGCTTCCGGGCGGGAACCAGCGCATCGCCGTGCTGTCGCCCGACGGAGAGTTCCTGCGCCAGTGGCCGCTGCACCGCACCGACGAGGAACGCGGCGTCACCCCGGTGCCGCACTGCCTGCGGGTGTCCCGCGACGGGCTCGTCTACGTCTGCGATCGGGAGGCGGACCGCATTCAGGTGTTCGACCGCGAGGGGGCCTTCATCCGGAACATCGACGTGCCGTGGGAGCCGCTCACGCCCTCCGAGGGACGCCCCAGCGGCACGCGGGGCACGGCGGTGGTCGTGGCGTTCTCGCCCGACCCCGAGCAGCGCTGGCTGTACGTCGTCAATCAGAACCGCGTCATGGTCGACGTGCTCGACCGCCGCAGCGGCGAGGTCGTCTCCAGCTTCGGCGGCGGCCCGGGACGCTACCGCGGCCAGTTCACGCTGCCCCACGGCATCGGCGTCGACGCGAACGGACACGTCTACGTCGCCGAGCAGGAGGGCCGGCGCATCCAGAAGTTCCTGCGCGTATCCCCCTGAGTCGAGATCGACCGCCGCCTCGCTGAGCGAGGCTAACCCCTGCCCCCCAGCGCCTCAGCCTCGTAGTGCCTGACGCGCACGCGCGTGGCGCCCGCCCGCTCGATCGCGGTCGCAACGAGGTGGCTCGGCCCGAGGCTTTCCAGCGAGAACTGCCATCGCGCAGGGTCGTCTTCGACTGACGGGGTGAAGCGGATGCCGATGCGGTCCCGCGGCAGCGCAGGCAGGTCGAACCAGAACCCCGACAGCGGGAGTGTCAAGCCGCGGCCGCGCGCCTTGACGTAGGACTCCTTCAGCGTCCAGTACTCCAGAAACCGCAGCCGCCGCCGTGCGGCCGGGGCCTCGCGCAGCGCACGCGCCTCGGCCGGCGCGAAGTACCGGTCCGCGAGATCGAGCCAGCGCCGGTCGCGCTCCAGGCTCTCGGCGTCGACCCCAAGCTCGCGACCCCGGCTCACCAGGCAGACGACGAGTCCCTCGGTATGCGACACGTTGAACCGGAGCGACGAGGCAGGCGAGGCGATCTCGGGGCGGCCGTGTTCGTTGGTTCGAAACCGCCAACGGGCCGGCGGCACGTCGCAGTACCGGGACAGCGTGATCCGCACCAGGGCGCGGGTCACGAGGCCGGTGCGGCGGTCGCGCAAGAAGCGAAAGCGATCGGCGCGCGCGCGTTCCTCGTCGGTCAGCATCGCGCGCAGCCGCGCGAGCCGCGCGGGCTCGGTGAACGCGGGCCGCGCCGACCACAGATGGGCTTCGTCCGCAGGCAGGGGCAGCACCGCGGCAGACCCGGCCGCCGCCCGGGCCTCGGCGCGGGGACCCGCGCCGCCGTTCGCAGACGTGTCGGCCCTCATCGGTGATGCACCGGCCCGTCCCGCCATCGGGCCACGGCGGGCCCCGGCAGGATCTCGCGCAGATAGCCGTCGATGCCGCGGTCGCGGCGCCAGTGCCGGGGATAGCCGAGGGACACCTCCTCGAACCGCACTCCGTCGATCCAGTCGGTGGTGCGCACGTGCAGGTGCCCGGCCACGACCACCCTGGCGCGATAGCGCACGTGCCACGACTCGGTGCGCCGGGTGCCGCACCACACGCAGAACCGGGTAATGCGGGGCAGCCGAACGAGGTCGCGGCGCAGGGGATAGTGGTTCACCAGCACGAGGGGATGCCGCGCCGCCGCCTCGGCGAGCCGCGGCATCGTCTCGCGGATGCGCGCGCGGCACCAGGCGGCCCGCGACGGGTACGGATCGGGGGCGAGGAAGTGCTCGTCGGCGCACCGGATGCCCGCCTCGGCCGCCCACGCCGCCGCCGCCTCCGGCCCCACCGAGTCGGGGCCGAAGCTGTAGTCGTACAGCAGGAACAGGGGGGCGATGACGCACCGGGGCGTCTCCGGCCAGACGACGTAGGGGTCCTCCGGGGTCACCACGCCGATCCGGCGGCAGGCCTCGACCACCGCCTCGTACTTGGCCACGCCGCGGGGACCGACCCCGCCGTGGCTCCACAGCTCGTGGTTCCCGGGCACCCAGAACACCCTGGCGAACCGCTCGACCGCCGCGCGCAGGCCGAGCTCGATCAGGGGCATCGACTCGGCGACGTCGCCGGCCAGTATCAACCAGTCGTCCGGCCGGGCCGGCCAGTCCGCGAGGGCCTCGCGGTTGGCGCGGTGGCCGAGATGCAGATCCCCGAGCGCGTAGAGCTTCATCGCTGATCGGCCGGCGCCGCCCCCGAGTCCGTGGAAGCGCCCCCCGTAGTTCGACCGGCGCTTCGGCCCCGCATGGGCTTGCGACGCTCTTCGGCAGCGTCGTGGACGCCATCGGTGCGTCGTTCGACCGGTGCTCCAGCCCCGCGTGGGCCGCGTCGCCCGGCGGACCGCCTCGCGGCAGCGCGCCGTCCGCAGACCCGAAGCGATGGTGCGCGTAGAGCGCGCACGCCGCTCCGCGGCAACCCGCGTCGGCAGCCCTTCCCGGAACGAATGTACCACCGGCAGCGTCGTAGTACTCTGCGCACAGCGGGGCCCGACCGGATCAGCCGCACGACCGCCGCCGTACGCGTCGGGCCGGACCGGGCCGGCCGCACGACCGCCGCCGTCCACACCCGAATCGAGGTGACGATGCCGACCCCCGCTCTACGCTGTCAGGACCTGGTCAAGACCTTCGCGGGAACCACGGCGGTCGCCGGCCTGAACCTGAGCGTGCCGGCCGGCGCCATCTTCGGGCTGCTCGGGCCCAACGGCTCGGGGAAGACGTCGACCATCCGCACCAGCCTCGGCCTCTACGTCCCCGACGGCGGGCACGTCGAGCTGCTCGGCTCGCGCGACCCCCTGGCGGTGCGGCACCGGGTCGGCTATCTGCCGGAGGAGCGCGGCCTCTACGCCAAGATGAAGGTGGCCGAGCAGTTGACGTTTCTCGCCGCCATTCGCGGGCTCGACCAGGCCGAGGCGGCGCGGCGCGCGCACGCGTGGCTCGACCGCGTCGGCCTCGCCGCCAACGCGAAGTCCGACACCGGCGACCTGTCGAAGGGCATGCAGCAGAAGGTGCAGTTCGCGGCGGCGGTCATCCACGAGCCCGACCTCATCGTCCTCGACGAGCCCTTCACCGGCCTCGACCCCATCAACACGCGCCTCCTGAAGGACCTCATCCTCGAGCAGCGGGAGCGCGGCGCCACGGTGGTCCTCTCGACCCACCTCATGGAGCAGGTGGAGGCCCTGTGCGAGTCGATCTGCCTGATACATCGCGGCCTGCCGGTGCTCGACGGCGTCGTGGCCGACATCCGGGCCGGCTACGGGCGGAACACGGTGCTGGTCGAGTACGAGGGCAACGGCGCGGGACCGCTGACGGACCTGCCGGGGGTGCGCCGCGGGGAGGACACGGGACAGGAGGCCCGGCTGGAGGTCGATGCCGGCGCCGACGCGCAGGCGGTCATCCGGGCGGTGGTCGACCGGGTGACGATACGGTCGGTGCGCCTCGAGCACCCGAGCCTCGAGGACATCTATCTCGAACGGGTCGGAGCGTCGCCGCGCCCGGCCGGGGAGGACGCGTCGTGAGTCCGAGCCAGATCGCCAAGGTCGCGCGCCGCGAGTACCTGACGCGGGTGCGCAGCAAGGCCTTCATCCTGATGACGGTGATGATCCCCATCCTCATGGGCGGCTACATCTTCATCATGCCGGTGCTGTTCACGTCGTCGGGAACCGACGAGCTGCGCATCGCGGTGGTGGACGCGGGGACCGGCCTCGCACCGGCCCTCGCCGGGCAGCTCGCGGCCATCGAGCAGCCGCGGATAGAGGTCGCCGAGCAGGCCGTCGTACCGGACGACTCGGAGGGCGTGCGGCAGCCCTACACCGACGCGGTCCTGGACGGGGGCCTCGACGGCTACCTGGTGCTCACCCCCGACCCCGTCATCGGGGCGGGCAGCCGCTACTACGCGCGAGAGACCGGGAACCCGGTGATGCTGCGCGACATCGAGCGGGCCATCGAGGCCACCCTGCTCGACCGCCTCGTCGCCGGCACCGGCGTCGACACCGAGCGCGTCCGCGCCTGGCAGCGCTTCGACCTCGACGCGGTGACGGTGTCGGACGAGGGCGAGACGGAGGGCGGCTTCGAGGCCGCGTTCTTCAGCACGTTCGCCCTCGCGATGCTGCTGTACATGGCGGTGCTCATCAACGGCCAGGGCATGGCGATGGCCATCGTCGAGGAGAAGTCGTCACGGCTCATCGAGGTCATCCTGGGGGCGGTGACCGCCACCGAGTTCATGACCGGCAAGATTCTCGGCGTGCTCGGATCCGGTCTGACCCAACTGGGCATCTGGGTCGGCGCGCTGCTGCTGGGCGTGCTCTACGCGGCGCCGATGCTGTCGATGGGCCCCGAGCTGGCAGAGTTCGACCTGGGCGCCGTCCTCAGCCTGGAGCTGATCCTCTATTTCTCGATCTTCTTCGCGCTCGGCTACTTCCTCTACTCGGTCTTCTTCGCGACCATCGCCGCCACCTGCACGAGCACCGAGGAGCTTGGGCAGGCGATGTTCGCGGCGGTCCTGCCGATGGTCGTCGCGCTGATGTCGAGCTTCTACGTCATCGCCAACCCCGGCACCACCGCGACCCGGGTGCTGAGCCTGCTGCCGCCCTTCACGCCCCTCGTCATGCTGGCCCGCGTGAACGTGCTGACGCCGCCCCTCTGGGAGATCTGGCTGGGCATCGCCCTGCTCGCACTCGGCATCGTCGCCTCCGGCTGGCTCGCCGCGAAGATCTTCCGCTATGCCCTGCTGATGCACGGCAAGCGGCCGACGCTGCCCGAGCTGATGAGCGTCATTCGGGCGGGCTGATCGGCGGCGCGGCCACCGGCGACGCGTGCGATGCCGAACGCCGTGAGGACCGCGCGGACCGCTGCCGAGACATACGTCAGGCGACGACGATGCTGGCGCGCCCGAGGGCGCCCCCTGGAGTAGAATCAGACCATGAAGACCGTCGCAGCGGAGACCTTCGCGGCGCACCTGTCGGCGGGGGCAGACCCCGGAACCGCACTCAATGCTGCGCAAGAGATGGGCGATCTCGGCGACGACGTCCGAGTTCTCAAGTGGATGGTCGGCGTGGTGCTGGCGGTTGCCGTGACGGGGTTCGGGATCATGATCTCCGCCATCCTGCAGATCGCCTTCCGGCTCCCCTAGCGATACCGGGATGTGCAACATGAGTCCCGAAGTGATTGCCACGGTTCTGACGGGCGTCGGCGTGCTCGTCGGCATGTGGCGGATGCTGGACAGCGTGCGCAAAGAGCTTCACGAGACCCGCCGCGATCTGACCGGTCAGATCGCGGCAGTGAACACCCGCATCGACAACATCCTGTTGGCCGACCGCCAGCGGGCGAGAACCTGACGAAGCCCGGCTGCGGCGCCGACGAGCTCCGGGCGCTTCCGCCAATCGGCCTGTCACGCTCAGACGGCCGTTCTCGAACGACTCGCCGCAGACCACGCCGCCACCTGATGGACAATCTCGAGCAGCGTCGCGGGTCCGGTCCGCGGGGGCGGCGGGTCCCGCGCGCCGCCGATTTTCGCTATCATTCGTCTGCGCGCATCGCTGCGCCCCGACACGGTCGCCGCATCCCGATTCGACGGCGACGACGACGAGGTACCTGTTCATGAGCATGAGATCGATGTCGATCGCGACCGCAGCGGCGGTCGTGACGCTGTCCCTGTCGGGAGTCGCGGCGGCCCAGGAGCCGTCGACGGCCAACGGCGAGTGGCCGTCCTACGGCGGCAACCTCTCGCACGACCGCTACTCCCCCCTCGACCAGATCACGGCCGAGAACTTCAGCGAGATGGAGCTCGCCTGGCAGTTCAACACCGACAGCTTCGGCCCCCGGCCCGAGACGAACTACCAGTCGACGCCGCTGATGGTGAACGGGATCCTCTACGTCACCGCGGGGTCGCGCCGCGCCGTGGTCGCCCTCGACCCGGCGACGGGCGAGCTGCTGTGGATGCACCGCGTCGACGAGGGCGAGCGCGGCGAGACGGCGCCGCGCCGGCTGTCCGGCCGAGGGCTCGCGTACTGGGACGACGGCGGCGACGGGGTCATCCTCTACGTCACCCCCGGCTACCAGCTTGTGGCCGTCGACGCCCGCACCGGCTACGAGGAGGAGGGCTTCGGCGACAACGGCATCGTCGACCTGAAGCAGAACATCGACCAGGATCTGGAGCCGACGGCCGAGATCGGCCTGCACGCGGCGCCCATCGTCGCCGGCGACACCATCCTCATCGGGGCCGCCCACCGGCCCGGCGGCGCCCCGCCGTCGCGGACCAACGTCAAGGGCTACGTGCGCGGCTTCGACGCCCGCACCGGCGAGCGCAAGTGGATCTTCCACACCATTCCCGGCGGCGACGAGTTCGGCAACGACACCTGGCTGAACGACTCGTGGCGCTACACCGGCAACACCGGGGTGTGGGCGCAGTGGAGCGCCGACCCCGAGCTGAACATGGCGTACTTCGCGGTAGAGGCGCCCACCGGCGACTACTACGGCGGCCACCGGCCCGGCGACAACCTCTACTCGGGCAGCGTCGTCGCCGTCGACCTCGACACCGGCGAGCGGGCATGGCACTACCAGACCGTGCACCACGACATCTGGGACTGGGACCTGCCGGCGGCCCCCGTGCTGCTCGACATCACCGTCGACGGCCGGGAGGTCAAGGCGCTGATCCTGCCCACCAAGCAGTCCTACATGTTCGTGCTCGACCGCGCGACCGGCGAGCCGGTGTGGCCGATTCCCGAGGTCCCGGTGCGGGCCGGGGACGTGCCGGGCGAGTGGTACGCCCCGACCCAGCCCATCCCGATGCGGCCGCCCAACGTCGACGACGTCGACCTCAGCATCGAGGACCTCGTCGACTACACGCCGGAGCTGTTCACGCGGGCCATGGAGATCTACAACCGCCACACCATCGGCTGGCTCTACGACCCGCCGACGGTGGCCGAGCCGGGCATGCTCGGCACCCTGCAGCTCCCCAACTCGACGGGGGGCGTCAACTGGCCCGGCGGGTCGGCCGACCCCGAGACCGGCTTCTTCTACATCTACACCAAGACCCAGGTCGGCGCCCTCGGCCTCGTCAACGACCCGGAGCGGTCGGACATGGACTTCATCCGCGGCCGGCCCCCGGGCGTGGGCTTCCGCGACGCGTCGACGAGCATCGACGGGTTCCCGATGATCAAGCCGCCGTGGGGGCGCATCACCGCCATCGACATGAACGCCGGCGACATCGCGTGGCAGATCCCCCACGGCGAGGCGCCCGACAACATCCGCAACCACCCCCTGCTCGACGGCCGGGACATCGGCCGCACCGGCTGGCCGGGACGGGTCGGGGTGCTGGTGACGAAGAACCTGATCGTCGCCGGCGAGTCGGGCTTCTACACGACGGAGACCGGCGAGGCCGGGGCGATGCTGCGCGCCTACGACAAGGCCACCGGCGACGAGGTGGGCGCGGTGTACATGACCGCGCCCCAGAGCGGCTCGCCGATGACCTACGAGGTCGACGGCCGGCAGTTCATCGTGCTGGCGACGAGCGGCGGCGGCCGGTCGGCCACGTTGCTGGCCTACGCGCTGCCGTAGGCGCCCGCGCCGCAGGATGGCGCAGACTCCCGGCCGCCTGGGCGCGGCGGCAATCGAAACCGCCGGTGGCGATTCGCGGGACTCGCCGCAGGTGGCCGTGCGACGCACCGACGCCGCGTCCGGCGAGCGCCAGACTGGCGAGGCGGGGCAAGAGCTCGTTGAGCCTGGGTGATCGGAGAGCAGGCATGTCCCGCGGAACAACGCGGTCAGGCATGACGTATCACCGGTCGAACACGGCCCGGCCTGCCGCGACAGGCTGCCGCCTCGCGCTCGACGGTTGCCCGCTCCGCGCAGCGACACTTGCTGCGCGGAGCGGGCCCCGATGCCCGTGATGACCAGGCGCCACCGGTTCTTCTCCGACCTGTCGAGCATCTTCGACCGAGCCGCATCGTTCACCGATCACCCGGCCGGCCTCCTCGACCAGATCAAGCGCTGCAACGCGCTCTATCGCTTCGACTTCCCGGTGCGGCAGCCCGACGGCGGCCTCGAGGTCGTCCGGGCGTGGCGGGTCGAGCACAGCCATCACCGGCTTCCGCTGAAGGGCGGCATCCGCTTCAGCGCCCAGGTCGACGAGGACGAGGTCATGGCCCTCGCGGCCCTCATGACCTTCAAGTGCGCCATCGTCGACGTCCCCTTCGGCGGAGCCAAGGGCGCGGTGCAGATCGACGCCGGCAACTACACCGTCGACCAGCTCGAGCGCATCACGCGGCGCTACACCCACGAGCTGGTGCGCAAGAACTTCATCGGCCCCGCGGTCGACGTGCCGGCGCCCGACTACGGCACCAGCAGCCGCGAGATGGCCTGGATCGCCGACACCTACGCGGCCCTGCGCCCGGACCAGATCGACGCCCTCGGCTGCGTGACCGGCAAGCCCGTGGAGCTGAGCGGCATCCGGGGGCGCACCGAGGCGACGGGCCGGGGGCTGTTCTACGTGCTGCGCGAGGCGTGCGGCGACGCTGGCGACATGCGGCGCATCGGCCTCGGCCCCGGCGTCGCGGGCAAGCGCATCGTGGTGCAGGGGTTCGGGAAGGTGGGCTACTGGGCGGCGAAGACGTGCCACGAGGCGGGCGCGAGCATCGTGGGCATCGCCGAGCACGACGGCGCCGTGGCCGATCCCCGCGGTTTCGATCCCGAGGCGGTCCAGCGCCACCGCACCGCCACCGGCTCGATTCTCGACTTCCCCGGCGCCGCCACCCTGACCGACACCCGTGCGGGTCTGGAGCTGCCCTGCGACGTCCTGATTCCCGCCGCCCTCGAGCACCAGATCACCGAGGAGAACGCCCCCCGCATCGAGGCCCGCATCCTGCTGGAAGGGGCCAACGGACCGACCACGCCGGAGGCCGACGCCATCCTCGCCGACAAGGGCGTGCTCGTCATCCCCGACATCTACGCCAACGCCGGCGGGGTCATCGTGTCCTACTTCGAGTGGCTCAAGAACCTGTCCCACATCGGGTTCGGCCGCATCGAGAAACGGTACCAGGAGAGCACCTACGACCGTATTCTCGGCGCCATCGAGACCGCGACCGGCGACCGCTTCACCCCGGATCAGCGCGCCGACGTCATCCGCGGGCCCGACGAGCTGACCGTCGTCAACTCCGGGCTCGAGGAGATCATGGCCGTCGCCTACCGCGAGATCCGCGAGACGCTGGCGCGCCGCCCCGAGATGGGCTCGTTGCGCATCGCGGCCATGGCCAACGCCATCGAGAAGGTGGCGCGGTCCTACCTGTCGCTGGGCGTGTTTCCCTGAGCGCCGGATTCGGCAGCCGTGCCGGGCGCGGGCCAAGCGCCACCGACGGCCCACGCCTGTTTCTCCCCGGAAATCCTCCCCTCGTCGGCCATTCCGGCCGCGTCGGCCGCGCAACCGCCGTCGGGCTCGACGCCGCTGCCGGGCTCCGCCTCCCGGTCCGTGTCCGGTAATCGCTCGAGGCTTGCCCGTACGAGATCCGGGAAAGTGAAGGCGCCGCCCGACGCTCGATCGCGGAGGCCTCCGACCACCGCGAAGAACGCCATGTAGCCGAGCCATGGCCCCAGCGTGTACTCGTTGACGGGCATGCCGGCAAACAGCAGGTTGCCCGCCACCCACTTGCTGGTGCGACGCGGCACCGCGAGCACGGTCTCCTGATAGCAGTCCTTCTCGAAACGGAGCGCGAGGTCGCCGTCGCGCCGGTCGAGCTCCAGGTACGCCGGCGTCACACCCACCGGCTCGTCGTCGATGAAGACCTGCGCGCCCGGCGGGTCGGAGGCCACCGCCACGCGTTGCACCGAGCCGTTCATGCTCGTCGCGCACCCGGTGGAGAGAGCCACTACGGCAGCCAGCGCGCAGACGGCCCGATGGGTCCGGCCGCCGTCGCGCATTCGGTTCCCTCGGAGATCGGTCATTTCACTGTCCTTCCTCTTTCCTCCGCAGATGCCGCGAAGGCTCACTGACGCGTTCCCGACGCGGGGAAGCAGGTTCCACGTCCGCGGGCTCCGGCTCGAGCGCGGCCTTGACCTGCTCCGGGCGCTTCCAGGCCGCGCCGGTCATCAGGTCCAATCCGAGCGTCCCCGCCAGCACCCACGGCCCCGCCGCCCGGAACAGCCAGGCCCCCAGGAGGACGTTGCCCATCACAGCGCCGGTCACCGAGCGCGGCACCTCGACCTCCTCCGTCAGGAAGCCGTCCCTCTCGAGCGTGATCACGGCATCGCGCCGCTTCAGCTCCACGAAGTTCGGGGTCAGCCCGACCGGCTCGCCGCCGACGAGAATCCGCGCGCCGGGCGGCTCCGACTCCACCAGCACGACCGGCGAGCGTCCGCCCTGCATGCTCGCGCACCCGCTGGCCAGCAGGACGGCAATCAGGAACAGGGGTGTCGCGCTCGTTCGATATCCCGACATGGCATCTTTCCTCCTTGACGTCGGTTCCCTCGGGCACCCAGGACGAACGCCGCAACACCGGCGGCTGCTCGGTGCCCGCTACACCAGAGAGCACACGCAGTGCCAAGTGGTGTTCGGAACGTACAAACGTCTGTCTGTCAGGAGCTTACAGGTTGAGCGCTACTTCGATCTCCGTGGGAACCCACACCCTCGATAGACACTCAGCGCTCGGTGCCTGTCCAATGGACGTACAGGCCGCATTGAGGTAGGCCGGCCCGGCACCCTGGCCATGCGGCAGATGGGCCGTGTCGTCCGGGGCGGACGGAAGGGGTCAGGAATCCGCCGCCGAGGCGACGCCACGCAATCTTTCGAGCAGATCGCGATCGATGTGCTGCTTAACGGTCCGCCGGTCGAGGGCGAGCCGGCGCGCCGTCTCCTGGTAGCTGCCGGTGCGGGCGTAGACGGTCGTGCAGTAGCGGCCGAGCAGCTCCCGGGCGGTGAGACCGCCGTCCTGGAGAGCCGCCGCGAGGCCGTCGTCGCCCCCCTGCGCCGGCGCCGCCGGGGGTCGGTAGCGCTTGCGGACCAGGACGTTGCGGACGCACTGCTCGAGCTCGCGCACGTTGCCCGGCCAGGCGTAGTCGGGGCCGAGATCGCGCTCGATGCAGTCCATGACCTCGTCGGCGAGCTCGGGAGCGCCGGCCTCGCCGACGACGCGCTCGCTGACGAAGAGCACGAGGTTGCGGAGCTCGTCGGGGGCGTCGCGAAGCTGGTCGCGCAGCGACGGGGTCTCGACGAGGTCCGAGCAGAGCCGGTAGTACAGGTCCTCGCGGAACCGGCCGGCGCGCATCTCCGCCGCGAGGTCACGGTTGGTGGCCGCGATGAGCTTCCCCTTGAACTCGCGCGGCGTGGTCTCGCCGATGCGCTGGAACTCGCGCGTCTGGAGCACCCGCAGCAGCTTGACCTGGATCGACGCTTCGATCTCGCCGACCTCGTCGAGGAGGACGGTGCCCATGGCGGGGCACGATTCGAGCCAGCCCACCCGGTCCTGGACCGCCCCGGTGAAGGCGCCCTTCCGGTGGCCGAACAGCTCGGACTCGATGAGGGTGGGGGACAGGGCCGAGAGGTTGAGGGTGTGGAACGCGCCGCCGAGGGTCGCGGTGAACGCCTCGCGCCCCGGGTCGAAGGGCACGTAGCGCGACAGCCCGATGGCGCGCGCCACCAGCTCCTTGCCGGTGCCCGAGGGGCCGGTGATCAGGGTGGTGATGTCGTGCATCCGGTCGTAGAGCGAGCGCCAGTAGCGGCGCATGTCGTGCGTGAAGATCGACTGCCACACGGACGCGCGCAAGTGCGCGGCGGGGCGCGACGCGCCGATGATGTGGCGATAGATGAGGCGGAAGGCCCGGCCGACCTGGTGGAAGCAGGCGAACAGGTGCGCGGGGTCGGCGCGCCCGGGAAGCTGCAGCCCGGGCACCGCGAGGAAGTGATCGTGGTCCCGGCGGAACCGGCGGTAGCAGGCCACCCGCCCGGTTCCGCGCGCGGTGTCCAGGTCGACCTGCTGCAGGGGTTCGGCGTGGCGCTGGAACAGGGTGTAGGCGACGACCTCCCCGTACAGGATCAGCTCGTCGCGCGTCGCGGCCGGGCGCCTGCGCAGCCGCTCGCGCGCCCCGCGTGCGGCGCGTTCGGCGATGACGCCCACCATCGCGAGGGCCCGGTTCTCCGCCTCGGGTTGCGCGCGCAGGTTCCACACGGAGCGGTCTGGAGCGTGGTCGGGTCCCAGGAGCGCGCGCTCCCGGTCGACGAACTCGGGCACGAACGGATTGCACGCGGCGAACTGCGCGACCGACTCGACGGTGCGGCGTTCGGCCGGCGAGAACAGGGGCATCGGGGTCTGAGGAATCCGTGGCGGCCGTGGACGTACATCCAATGTACGTTCATGAACACTCAACGTCAAGCCGCAACGAACTGCCTGGAACTGTCAGAGCGGGTACGCGACAGATTCGCGATCCGGCGCCCCTCGGGCGTCGCTCGAACCGCGATACCGCGACTTTCTGATACGATGATCGATGCTTCCCGGAAATCGGGCGTGGCGTCGGCTCCGGCTCCCGTCCGCCTCGCAGAACGTCCCAGGCGTGCCGAAAGCCGGAAGACAATGCCATCAATGACTTTGGAGGAACCGAAATGAAGCGTTGGATTCTCTTGACCGTCGTGCTCGCCGCGGGCATCGGGCTCTTTCGGGCGTCGGTCTCGGCGTCGGGCTCCATCGGGCCCGGGCCCGGCAAGGTGAGCCCCCGCGCCGCCTACTCGCAGGGCAAGGCGCTCACGTTCAGGGAGCTGGTCTGCGACACGTGCCCGCTCCAGCAGGACGACCTCGACCAGGACCGGGCGCGCAGCCTGACGGCCAGCCTCGAGGCCGCCTACGAGGGCGGCGAAACCGGCTCGCCGGACGACGCGGCGGTCCAGGTCCTGTGCGCGGGCACGGACGATTGCCAGCTCAAGATGGAGCTGGTGCACTACTTCCTCACGCGCCGCTACAAGCTGTAGGCGGCGCGTACCCGGACATTCGACCCCAGGAACTGCGGAGGAAGCCGATGAACAACGCTCGCTGGCTGCTCTTGACCACCCTCGTCGGTTCGACTCTCCTGTCGGGCCTCGCCGTGCAACCCGCGTCCGCCCAGGGCTCGCCCTGGATCGCCGAGCCGGGAACCGGATCCGTCAACCTGTCGTTCGTCAATCAGAACGCGGCCGAGTTCTACCGCCAGACCACGAAGACGACGGGACCGCTGGGGCCGACCGGCGCCCACCTGTCGCAGAACACGCTGTGGTTCGGCGTCAACTACGCGTTCACCGACGCGGTGGCCTTCGACGTGCAGTCGGCCTGGGCGGCGAGCTCCCTGCCGGGTGCGGTCGGCCCGTCCGGCGGCGAGGAAGGGTACAGCGGCCTCTTCGACTCGAACGTCGCGGTGACCTGGCGCTTCGTCGACGAGTTGATCACCGACGCGCCGAGCGTCGCGCTGCGCGTCGGCGCCATCATCGCCGGCGCCTACGACACCGGCTACATCAACTCGGTGGGTGACGGGGGCAACGGCATCGAGACGTCGCTGGTCATCGGCAGGTTCGGCAGCGCGGCCGGGTTCTCGGGCGAGATCGGCTTCCGCGCCCGCACGAGCACCGAGGTCAACCCCGATGCGGTCGGGGCCATGGCCGGGGAGCAGGTGGACATTCCCAACGACATGTTCGTCAACCTCGGCCTCTTCATCCCGGCCGGGAACGTCGTCACCATCGGCGTCGACTACCGGATGGTCAATGCCCTCTCCGGCATCGACATCGGCGGTGAGGGCTTCTCGCCGAGCCGGTTCCCCGGCCTGCACGAGGACAGCCACATCGTCGGGGGCAGGCTCATCGCCAACGTCACCGACCTCGTCAGCGTGAACGCGTTCTTCGGCCAGGTGGTGAAGGGACGCAACGTCGCGGCGGCGCGCATCTTCGGCGCCGGGCTGAGCTTCGGCTTCGGCGGCTCGTTCTAGGGCTCGTTCGTTGTCTCGGCGGCAGGAGGCGCGTTGAGGCTCCAGTCGTACTCGAACTCCATGATGCCGTCGAACCCGCGCAACTGCTCGGCCAGCTCGGGCTCGGCGTACTGCAGGAAGTGCGCGATGACGTCGGCGTCGGTCTCGCCGAAGTCCTCGCGGTACCAGTCGGGCGCGTAGATGCTTGAGGCAACGGCGAACGCCTCGTCGAGCACCTCGATCCCGCGCGGGTGGTTCACGAAGTCGTGCGCGCCCTGCTCCAGCAGCTCCTCGAGGTTGTCGCGGGTGAAGGCCCGCGCCAGGAGATGCGGGCAGCCGTAGGCGGCGCAGTTCACGGCGTAGTGGATGCGCGCGTCCTGCCAGATGGGCCGCAGAATGCGGTGCTCGATGTCGTCCAGGGTCAGCGGCTGCCCGGCGACGGAGGCACGGACGTCGCCCCACGGCCCCACGAGGGGAATCACGCCCTCGTGAATCTCCCGGATGGAGTCGACCGGATAGTCGCCCAGCACCACGTTCACGGTCAGGGCGTTGTACAGGTTGATCCAGTAGGCCATCTGCTCCGCCGCGGCGAACCCCCTCGGGTCGATGGCCTGCAGGTCGTCCAGATAGCCGTTCAGGCGTTCCCGGTCCGCGGCGTTGGCCTGGAGGGTCGCGTAGTCGAAGAGGTTGACGCCGGTCTCGTCCGGGCTGACGTAGGCATCGAGAATCGCCTGCCAGCGGCCGTGGTCGATCCGTTCCGGGTTGGCGTCGTCACGCTCGTCCCAGAAGGGAACCGACTCGGGGCGCGGCGCCCGGCAGGCGGCGCCGGCCAGCAGCGACAGGGCGACGAAGCCGGCGAGCGCCGGCCGCAGGACGCTTCCCCGCGATGCGTGCGTCGGTCGTGTCATCGTTCCGTGTTCTCCCTCTTTTGCCGCAGTCCGGGGTCTTCTCCCCGTTGCCGCTGTCCGGGGTCTCCGCCCCGCGCGGTACCGTCGGGGACCACCGACGCCTGCCGCCACCGCAGCCGCGCGATCATCGACAGGATGCCGATGCTCGCGCCGACGACGCCGCGGACGGTTCCGCCCACCTTCGAGACGCCGAAACGCCGCCGCAGCGTGTCCACCGGCACCTCCACCATCCGCAGGCGGTGCTGAATGGCCTTGACCTGCATCTCCACCGTCCAGCCGTAGGCGCGATCCTGCATACCAAGGCGCCGCAGGGCCCCGGCGCGGACGGCGCGGTAGGGCCCGAGGTCGGTCACGCGCTCTCCCCACAGCAGCCGAATCAGGACACCGGCGACGCGGTTCCCCATGATCTGAGGCGGCGACAGCGCCCCCGGCTCGCGCCGGCCCAGCGCGCGCGACCCCACCGCGAGGTCGGCGCCGTCCGCGACCGCATCCAGGAGACGGACGCACTGCCCGGCCACGAAGGACCGGTCGCCGTCGGTGAACAGCACCACGTCGACGGTACGGAGCGCGCCGAGGGCGGTCAGGCAGGCAACGCCGTAGCCCGCGGTCTCCTCGCGCACCACCCGTGCCCCTGCTTCGCGCGCGCGCTGCGCGGTGGCGTCGGCCGAGACGTTGTCGCAGACGACGAAATCGTCGACGAGCGCCCCTCCCCCGTCGCCGCGCAACGCGAGCAGCTCGCGGACCACCACGCCGACGTTGTCCTCCTCGTCGCGGGCCGGCACGACGACGCCGATCGTCAGGCCCCTGTACACCGCGTCCCGTCTTCCCGGTCGGCCCGCCCGCGCGCGTCGCTTGGCAGCCCTCGACCGATCATGCCATGGCGCCCCGCCACCGCGCCTCGTCGCACGAGCCCTGCGTCGTTCCCCAACCGGCCGCGGTCAACATGCCATGGCGCCCCGGCACCGCGCCTCGTCGCACGGGCCCCGTGTCGTTCCCCAACCGGCCGCAGTCACCATGCCATGCGCCCCGGCGCCGCGCCTCGTCGCACGGGCTCCGTGTCGTTCCCAACCGGCCGCAGTCACCATGCCATGCGCCCCGGCGCCGCGCCTCGTCGCCTCACGACCCGCTGCCGCCCCCGTCGGTCGCGGTGGCCACTCGGCGCGCGGCCACCCACGGATAGCCGATCGCCGCGGCGATCAGGCCGTACTCCACCGGACGCACCCACACCGGATGGTCGAAGGGATGCAGGGTCAGGTCGTTCAGGTTGAGCCCGGTCACGTAGGCGAGCACCACCGCGACCGAAGCCGTCCACGCCCATGCGCTCGGCCGGATTGCCGCGAACGGCAGCAGCCACAGCAGGTACCAGGGGTTCACGACCGGCGACAGGGCGAGGAACCCGCCGTAGACCCAGTCGCCGCGGGGAACGGCGCCTGTCGCGGCGCGCCGGTGACGGAGATAGTACCAGATCCACCCGCCGGCCACCGCCAGCCCGCACGCGAGCCGCGCCGCGCCGCCGGGCATCCACGGCGTCAGCAGCCCGTACAGTGCCGCGTTGAACTGCCACTCGCGCGCGAACACCGCCAACGTCGGCAGGTCGGTGCCGCCCCGCCAGACGAACGGCAGGTACAGCAACGCAAGCACCCCGGCGAAGATTCCCCAGTGAACCAGCCGCCCCCGCACGAGGACCAGCGGCACCATCAGCAGCGCCAGCACCTTCGCGCCCGCGCCCAGGGCCAGGCAGGCGGCGGCCCCCCGCAGGCGACCGTCCCGCGCCAGCACCACCCCGGCCAGCAGCAGGCACACCGCGACACCGTCGGGGTGCGCGGTGAAGGCGATCTCCTTGACGACCAGCGGACACCACGCGTAGAGCAGCACGCCGCGGGCCGGCGCCATCCGCAGCAGCAGCCCGATGGCGAGCAGATCGACGACGACGAGGACCACCTGCAGCGCCGCCACGCTGCCGGGACTCAGGCCGTACGCCAGGAGGAACACGAGCTGGGAAACCGGCCCGTAGATGGTCGGCAGCTCGGGGTAGTTGACCTGATCCAGGATGGCCTGGAACCGCGCCGGCACCCCCGGGTCGGTGAAGAACGCCTCGGGCGCCACCCCGTAGGGCGTGCCGTCCTGCGCGAAGCGGTACCCGTCCCAGAGATAGCGGTAGAAATCGTCCTCGAAGAACGGGCCGCCGACGAGCCCGCAGGCGCGGAACACGACCGCCCAGACGAGCAGACGGCCGACCGGGAACGGCCCGTCTCCCCAACGGCCCCAGGCCGCATACAGGCCGAAGGTCAGCAGCGAGGTCCAGCCGGCGATGGCCAGGAAGAGGACCAGCGACGGCTCCCCCGGCTGCCGGGCCGCCCAGGCCAGGACGCCGTATCCCAGGGCGCATCCGAGACCCGCCGCGTCGACGAGCCGGCGCCCGCGACGCGCCGTGTCGTCCGGCGCGATGAACTCCATGTCGTCATGATCCCACGCGGATCGACAGCCACGCCAACCGACGGTTGACACGTGCATTCGGCACGTGCATATTCGTGCGTTTCAGGACGACTCTCGACATGGACGACCATCTGCGCCGGAAGGCCGCGCGACCGACCCAGGAACGGACTACCTCCGTGAAGCGCCCGTCGGAGGCCTTGGGGCCGCGCGAGAGCGCGCGCCTCCTGGCTGCCCTCGGCGGCAGCGAGAAGCAGCTCCGACCCATTCCCAGACGCCGTTCGCGACCGAAACGATGAGAGACAGACTGATTCGGATACGCGCGGGTGAGGTCGTAGTGACCGCGGCGCTGAACGGCTCGACCACCGCCGATGAGGTATGGGACGCGCTTCCCGTCACCGGCCAAGTGCAGACCTGGGGCGACGAGATCTACTTCTCGATTCCTGTCGACGCGCCGGAAGCGCCGGACGCGGCGGCGACCGTCGACAAGGGAGCAGTGGCCTACTGGCCGCCGGGCAGCGCGCTGTGTCTCTTCTGGGGACCGACGCCGATGAGCCGCGGCGCCGAGATCAGGCCGGCGAGCGCTGTCAATGTCATCGGTGCCATCGACAGCGATCCGACGGTGCTCGCGGCGGTCCCGGGCGGCGCCGAGATCGTCGTCGAGCGGCAGTGACGCCGCCGCGAGCGAAGGTCAACCCGATCCGGTCCCTCGCCCGGGCCTTGCTCCACGAGCCGGATTCCCCGACAGCAAGGACGGCCGCTCCCGCTGCAGCCGGGCGCGGTCCATCTTCAGCAGCAGGCGCTCCTGCTCCGGATCGCGCGGCCGCCTTCCCGGCACGCGGCCCGGCGGCTCGGCCGCGAGAATCTTCGCCCAGCGCTCGCGCTTCAATCGCCGCACCTCCGCCTGGAACTCGTCGTAGTCGATCATCGCGGGTGCGCCTCCTGCTCGACCCGCTGCAGGGCCTCGGCCTCTTCGGGGACATCCTTCGTCCGCGCCCGCAGATAGCCCCAGTCCAAGCGGTGCGCGTACAGCTTCGCGAGCCGCCGGGTCCACCGTCCGTCCTCGTCGCTCTTCCAGTGCACCCAGGCGCGGAGGCGGTCGACGAGCAGCTCCTCCACCCCGATGATCACCACGCGCAGACCGTCGACTGCGACTTCGGTTCGCGGGGCGTCCTCGCCCGGAAGCCCGGCCGGCGCCGGCGCCTCGAAGAGCAGGTCGAGGTCGGCGTGATGCCACAACCGCCCCTCCTTTTCGAACCCGAGCGCCGCGAACGCGGCGTCCACCTCGGGCGCCGACGGCAGGGCCAGGTCCACGTCGCCGGTGGCGTAGCCTCCCGCGGTGTAGAACTCCACCGCGGCGCCGCCGACCAGGATGGGCTCGATGCCCCGCGGCGACAGCCAGGCGGTGAGCAACCCGAGCATGATCAGGCGGCGGCGCCGGGGATCCGGTTCCTCGCGGAGGCGGCGGAGCCGCTCCAGGAGATCATCGTGTTCGGCGTCCATCGCCTTCACCGCGTGCAGCATCGCGGTTCGCGGTCACCGCCATCCCCGACCCGAGTATAGTGGACGCGGGAGGTGACCATGCCCTGCACGCGGCCCCGCTCGACGGTCCTTCGCCTCGTGATGCTCTTCGCGTGGTGCGCGGCCGCCCTCGGCCCGGTCGATGCGCGCGCCCAATACGGCGCCGTCGACGGCGAGTGGCGGAGCTACGGCGGCGACGCCGGCAGCACCAAGTACTCGCCGCTCGATCAGATCGACGTCGGCAACTTCGGCGACCTCCAGATCGCCTGGCGCTGGCAGTCGGCCGACGGCTCGCTCGATCTCGACGCGTTGCGCGAGCGGGTCCCCCGCCTCGGCATCCGGATGTTCCAGGCGACGCCGCTGATGGCGCGGGGCGTCCTCTACATCTCGACGGCGCTGCACCAGGTGGCGGCCATCGACGCCGCGAGCGGCGAGACCATCTGGGTGCACGACCCCCAGGTCTACCTCCGCGGGCGGCCCACCCACTTCTACAACTCGCGCGGGGTTGCGTGGTGGAGCGACGGCGACGACGCCCGCATCTTCTTCGGCACCCACGAGGCGTACCTGATCGCGCTCGACGCCGAGACCGGCGCGCCCGTGCTCGACTTCGGCGACAACGGGCGCGTCGACCTGATGGAGGGCATCCCGCGCGCCGACCGCGGCGGCACGAACCGGCGCGGCCGCAACCTGATGGGGGTGGCGTCGCCGCCGGTCGTCGCCCGCGACGTGGTGGTCACGCCGAACGTCATCTCGGACGGGGTAATCGCCAAGGAGGCGCCGCCGGGCTGGATCAAGGGGGTGGACGCCCGCACCGGCGACGTGCGCTGGGTCTTCCGCACCGTGCCGACCGGCGACGACTTCGGCGCCGACACCTGGGGCAACGAGTCGTGGCGCTACTCGGGCAACACCAACGTGTGGCCGCCGATGAGCGCCGACGAGGAGCTGGGCTACGTGTACCTGCCGACGGGCACGCCGACCGGCGACTACTACGGCGGCCACCGGCCCGGCGACAACCTGTTCGCGGAGAGCGTGGTCGCCCTCGACATCGAGACCGGCCAGCGGATGTGGCACTTCCAGGCCGTGCACCACGGGGTCTGGGACTACGACTTCCCCGCCGCCCCGAGCCTCGTCGACGTCGCCGTCGAGGGCCGGGCCGAACCGGTCAGGGCGATCGCGCAGGTGAGCAAGCAGGGCTTCACCTACGTCTTCGACCGGGTGACGGGCGAGCCGGTGTGGCCCATCGAGGAGCGGCCGGTCGAGACCGACAGCGACATGGAGGGCGAGGTGCTCTCGCCGACCCAGCCGTTCCCGACGAGGCCGCCCCCGTTCGAGTACCAGGGGGTGGGCATCGACGACCTCGTCGACTTCACGCCCGAGATCCGGGCCATGGCCGTCGAGGCGGTGCGCAACTTCCGGCTCGGGCCGCTCTTCTCGCCCCCGACGCTGAGCCATGACGGCGGCCTGCAGGGCACGATCCAGCGCCCGCACGTCGGGGGCGGCGCGGGCTGGGCGGGCTCGGGGGTCGACCCCGAGACGGGGCTGCTCTACGTGCCGTCGGTCAACCGGTTCTCGGTCATCAAGTACTACACGCCGGACCCCGCCGAGGGCGGCAACCTTCGCTACACCATGCGGGGACTCGCGGCCGGCGTCCAACCCCGGATGCCGAACGGCCTGCCCCTGCTGAAGCCGCCGTACTCGCGCATGACCGCGATAGACCTGACGCGGGGCGAGCACGCGTGGATGCAGCCCAACGGCGACGGCGACCGCGTGCGCCGGCACCCGGCCCTGCGCGACCTCGACCTGCCGCCCCTCGGGGGCGACGGCCGCGGCGGCGTGGTGATCACGAAAACGCTGGTGGTCAGCGGGCTGAACGCGGGCGGGAGCGACGACGGTCCCCGGCTCGTGGCGCGCGACAAGGCGAGCGGCGCCATCGTCGGCTCGGTCGACCTGCCGGGCGGCCCCATCGGCACGCCGATGACCTACCTGCACGAGGGGCGGCAGTACATCGCCCTGACGGTGGGCGGCGACGTGCCGGAGCTGGTGGCGCTGGCCCTGCCCGAGTAGCGGCCGAGACATCCGGCACCGCGCGCCGCGCCGGGGGGTTCCAGCCGCCGACTGTCGAGGCACGGAGGGGGCGGCCTATGTCTCCGGCACCGCGCCGGGGGAAGCCGGCAGCCATGTGCCATGATGGGAGGGGTGGCGGGTCCGACTGCAGACCCCGGCCGGACGGCGGGAGACGGCCAGCGCGTTGCGGGCCGGCTCGAATCAGAGGGTCGCCGCGGTGCAGATTCCGGGCGCCGTCGATTGGCCGGCGGGCGGACCCATGGGGTAGCGACCTCCCGGGGCAGGAATCTGCGCCGGGGAACGGGCGACCCGCGACGCGTATCGAAGTCGCGCTCGACGCCGACCGGCGCCCCGGTACGTGGAGCGGAGCGACGATGGCCACGTTCTCCTCGGCAGTGAACGCGCCGGACGACCGGAACGATCGGGCTCTGTTCATGCACCTCGATCCGGTCGTCCGGTTGAACGACGACCAGTTCTACGAGCTGTGTCGGCTGAACCGGAACCTGCGCATCGAGCGCGCCGCCGGTGGAGGAATGTCCATCATGCCGCCGGCCGGGGGCGAGACGAGCCGCAGGAACGCGGAAATCGCCAGGCAACTGGGCAACTGGGCCAGGCGGACCCGAACCGGGGCCTGTTTCGATTCCTCCTGCGGCTTCGTGCTCCCGAACGGCGCGGTTCGATCTCCGGATGCGTCGTGGGTCCCCCACGAGCGCCTCGACGTACTGACCGACGGGCAGCGCAGCCGGTTCCTCCCCCTCTGTCCGGATTTCGTCGTGGAGTTGCGCTCCCCCACCGACGACCTGGCGGCGCTTCACGACAAGATGCGCGAGTACGTCGACAACGGGGCGAAGCTCGGCTGGCTGATCGATCCTCGCGGCCGGGAAGTCTTCATCTACCGCCCCGGTGTTGCGGTCGAGTGTCTGCGCGAGCCGCCGGTCGTCTCTGCCGAACCGCTGCTGGCGGGCTTCCGCCTGACGTGCGACGAAATGTGGTGACGGCTGTCGTGGCCGGGGGCGCTATGATCAGGTTGCGTAATGGTTGTCGTCCCGCTGGAAGAAGCCGTCGCGGCGGGATTCTGTTTCCGGTGGTCGCCGCACGACGCGGCCTAACCGGCCATGATGACGGTGGGAGACTCGCCTCGATGAAGATCACACGTATCGGAACGCTTTGCCTGATGCTCGCGCTGGGGGCGGCTTCGGCCGCAACGGCGCAGCCACTGCCCGATGTCGACGGGGTCGGACCCCAGGTCGGCGACGTCGTGCCGTCCTTCTCGCTCCCCGACCAGACCGGCACGGCGCGGGACCTCGACTCTCTGATGGGGCCGGCCGGGCTGATGCTGGTGTTCAGCCGCTCGGCCGACTGGTGACCGTACTGCAAGACGCAGCTCGTGGAGCTGCAAAGCCGTCATGACGAGCTCCAGGACCAGGGCCTCGGCGTCGCCGTCGTCACCTACGACCCGGTCGCGACCCTCGCCGGCTTCGCGGACGCCCGCGGCGTCGAGATTCCGCTGCTTTCCGACGAGGGCTCGGCGACCATCCGGGAATACGGCCTCCTGAACCACGAGATGGACCCGGCCCGCGCGCCTGACGAGCGGCGCGAGATGATGCGCCGGCTCTACGGCATCCCCTATCCCGGCACGTTCATGCTGGACACGGCGGGCCGCGTGACCGCGCGCTTCTTCGAGGCGGCGTACCAGGAGCGCTCCACGGTGTCGAGCATCGCCGTCCGCCTCGGGGACGCGATGCCCGGGGCCCCGGACAGGGCCGCGACCCGCGTCGACACCGATCACCTCGAGGCCCTCGTCTGGGCCACCGACGACGTGGTCGCGCCGGGCAACCGCCTGTCGTTCGTGGTCGACGTGACCCCGAAGACCGACATGCACGTCTACGCGCCCGGCGACCATTCCTATCAGGTGATCCGCCTGCGCCTGACCGCGCCCGACTTCCTGCGGAGCCACGAGGTGACCTACCCGGCCTCGGGGATGTACCACTTCGAGCCCCTCGACGAGACGGTCGCGGTCTACGAGCAGCCGTTCCGGCTCGTGCAGGACGTGACCATCCCGATGCGCCGCGACATCGACGCGCTCGCCTCGGAGCCCGATGCGACCCTGCGGGTCGAGGGGGTGCTGGAGTACCAGGCGTGCGACCACGAGATCTGCTACCTGCCGGCGGAGGCGCCGCTGAGCTGGGAGCTCGCGTGGCGCCCGCTGGTGCGGGACTGACGGCACGCGGCCGAGCCCGCGTTGCGCCGAGAGCGACGCGGCGCCCGGCCGACGGGATCTGCACGCCCCCGCGCGACGGCGTGGCTCCTGCATCGCGCAGAGAGCGGACGAAGCGCTCGGCCGACAGGGCGCGACGGCGCGAGCCTGCGGGCCACGTGCGGCCCATGACAACCTGAGCGGGCGACGGCACCCTGATGGCGAAACGCCCGCGTGGGCGCGGAGCGAGAATCAGGGCTGCTCCTCGATGCGGTAGAGGTGCGTGTCGCTGCGCAGGAACAGCGCGCCGTCGGAGACCGCCATCGAGGCCAGCGCCGAGCCGTCGAGCCGGTTCCGGGCCAGCACGTTGAACTCGGCGCCCGGCTCGAGCACCGTCGTCACGCCCCGCTCGTTCTGGAAGTAGATGCGCCCCCCCGCGAACACCGGCGACGCGGAGTGGTTGCCGCCGAGCCGCTCCTGCCAGTGGATCTCGCCGGTCAGGGCGTCGACGCAGGTCGCGATGCCGAAGTCGGAGACCATGTACAGCTCGTCGCCGACGAGGATCGGCGACGGGGTCAGCGGGGCCCCGCGCCGCACCCGCCACGCCACGTGCGACCGGGTCACGTCGCCGGCGCCGTCCGCACGCACCGCCAGCAGCGTCGGCTGCTGGAAGCCGGTCGACAGGTACACGAGCCCGTGGCCGTAGACCGGCCGCGGCACGTTCGAGAAGCCCCGGGGATAGACCACCTCCCAGATCTCCCGCCCCGACGCCGGATCGTGCCCCGAGGTCCGGAACGCGCTGACGTTGACGATCTGCTCGCGCCCGCCGACATCGATGACGATGGGCGTGGAGTAGGCCTGGGACACCGGATCGGGACGGACCGAGCGCCAGCGCTCCTCGCCCGTGCGCGGGTCGACGGCGACCAGGTACGCGGTGTCGTAGCCGTCGATGCTGACGATCAGCCTGCCGTCGTGGAGGATGGGCGACCCCCCGTTGCCGTGCTGCGAGATGTAGGGAAACCGGGTGCGCCACAGGATCTCGCCGGCGGTGCTGACAGCCGCCGTCCCGGTGGCGCCGAAATGCACGTAGACCCGCTCCCCCCCAGGGTCGAGGACCGGCGTCGGCGAGGCGAGGCTGTTCTTCGGGTTGAGCGGATACACCTCGCTGCTGTCGAAGACCTCCACGTCGAGGGCGGGGTCTCCCGTCTCGGCGTCGAAGGCGAGCAGCCGCAGCGAGCTGCCTTCGTCCGGGTCGATCAGTGCGGTCGTGAGCCAGAGCCGCCCGTCCGCCACCACCGGCGACGACCACCCGAGGCCCGGCACCGGCGTCTTCCAGGTGACGTTCTCCGTCTCGCTCCACGTGAGCGGGACCGCCGCGTCCGGCGCGTGCCCCTGCCCCGTCGGCCCGCGGAACTGCGGCCAGTCGCTCGCCCGAGCGGCGGCAGCGCCGGCCACCACGGCCACCACCGCGCACGCCGCACCCGCCGCGAGTCTCCGGATCCCGGCATCGTGGATGATCATCGCCTGCAGTCTCCCACCGGGCATTGTATCCGGCCCTCCACGTGCACGACGTGCCGGACGGGTTGAACGACACCATCGTGAGATGACGGCCCCCGGCCCGGTCGGCCGCTCGATCCACGGGAGCGGGCCGGGCCGGCGCTCCCGAACACGCCGCCGTGCGGCTTCGGCGCCCGCGCACGAGGCTCTGCGTGCCGCGTGCGCCGCGGCGCAACACCCTCTCGTCGTGCACCCTGCCGGACGCGGCATGCGCGAGACTGGTGCTGTCGCGGGCCGGCCCGCCGCTCTGTTGCCGGGTCGGCTCAGGACTATTCCGGCCGGACAGGCGCGTGTCGCCCGGCGGCTTCACGCGCAAGTCCTCGAAGCGGCCGCGCGCAGGCCGGCCGTGCGATAATGGGCACAGGCGCATGACCCCCTTCACCCCCTCCCCGAGGGCCCGTGCCCGATACGCCGGCACGCCGGCCGCGCCGACCCCGACCGCGGCCCAGGACTTCCCCGGCTGCGACGCCGTCTCGCTGCCGACCTGGGAAGACGTGTGGGCCTACGACCGACGCATCGAGTACTGGTCGCGCGAGTCGGGAACAGCCTGGGTGATGCGCGACGCCGGCCCCGTCCACGAGAATGCGCCGAACCTGCTGAGCGAGCTGCTCACCCGCCTCGGTCAGGAGCGCGGATCGCGCTTCCTGTTGGCCGGGGCCGTCTACCTGCTGGAGCGGGACGCGGACGGCCGGCCGCGGCAGGTGCTGGTGGGCGACCAGACCGTCTATCTGGACCGGAAGGTCTGGCGGCCGCGCGACCCCGCCATCGTGCTGGGGGTCGACCCGCTGCCGGACGTGATTCTCGAAGTGGATCACACCACCGACATCCGGCGCAACAAGCTGCCGGTGTACGAAGCGTGGGGGTTCCCCGAAGTGTGGGTCGACACCCCCGACGAGCCGTCGCCGAACCGCCCCCGCGGCGTGCGGCCGGGCCTGACGATCTACGTGCTCGACGAAGGCCGCTTCCGCATGGTCGACGAGAGCCGCGCGTTCCCCACGTGGACGGCCGCGCAGATCCACGCTTCGCTGAACGAGCCGCGCCTCGGGCCGCGGACGCTGGCCGACCTGACGCGGGTGGGCCGGCGGCTCGGCGAGAGCGAGGGCACCACCCCCGACGACGACCCGCAGCTCGGCCGCCACCGCCGGCAGGCCCGCGCCGAAGGCATCGCACAGGGGCGCGCCGAGGGCATCGCGCAGGCCCGCGCCGAGGGCGTCGCGCGCGAACGCGCCCTCCTCCGCCGGCTGGTGGAGCAGAAGTTCGGTCCCGCCACCGCGGCCCGGACGGCCGAGGCCCTCGCCCGCATCGAAGACCCTCGCCGCCTCACCGAGGCCTTCGATCTCATCACCGCCTGCGACGACGGCCACGAGCTGCTGTCCCGCCTGTCGGGCCTGCACGGGGGACCGGAGACCGAGACCGCGTTCTGACGACGCGCGGGCTCCCGCCGCAGGACGCGCAGGGCTCCGCCGCAAATGGTGCGTCGGCGCGCGTGAGACCGACTGCCGGAATGAAGTCCCGGAAGCCGCCGCGCGGGCCGCGCGGACGCCGGGTGTGCCACAATGGGCAACAGGCGCATGGCCCCCTTCATCCCCTCCCCGATAGCCCGCACCGGATACGCCGCCCCGCCGGCCGCGCCGACCCCGACCGCGGCCCAGGACTTTCCCGGCTGCGACGCCGTCCCGCTGCCGGCCTGGGAGGACGTGTGGGCCTACGACGGCCGCATCGAGTACTGGTCGCGCGAGTCGGCGACCGGCTGGGTGCTGCGCGACGCCGGCCCCGTCCACGAGAATGCCCCGAACCTGCTGAGTGAGCTGCTGACCCGCATGTGTCTGGAGCGTGGATCGCGCTTCCGGTTGGCCGGTGCCGTCTACCTGATGGAGCGGGACGCGGACGGACGGCCGCGGCAGGTGCTGGTGGCCGACCAGACCATCTACCTGGACCGGAGCGTCTGGCGGCCCCGCGACCCCGCCATCGTGCTGGGGGTGGACCCGCTGCCGGATGTAATCCTCGAAGTGGATCACACCACCGACGTCCGGCGCAACAAGCTGCCGGTGTACGAGGCGTGGGGCTTCCCCGAGGTGTGGGTGGACACCCCCGACGAGCCGTCGCGGAACCGTCCCCGGGGCGTGCGGTCGGGCGTGACGATCTACGTGCTCGACGGGGGCCGCTTCCGCATCGTCGACGAGAGTCGCGCGTTCCCCACGTGGACGGCCGCGCAGATCCATGCTTCGCTGAACGAGCCGCGCCTCGGGCCGCGGACTCTGGCCGACCTGACGCGGGTGGGCCGGCGGCTCGGCGAGAACGAGGGCACCACCCCCGACGACGATCCGCAGCTCGGCCACCACCGCCGGCAGGCCCGCGCCGAAGGCATCGCGCAGGGGCGCGCCGAGGGTATCGCCCGGGAACGCGCCCTCCTCGGCCGGCTGGCGGCGCAGAAGTTCGAGCCCGCGACCGCGGCACAGGCGGCCGAAGCCCTCGCGCGCATCGACGACCCCCGCCGCCTCACCGCAGCCTTCGACCTCATCACCGCCTGCGACAACAGCACCGAGCTGCTCTCCCGCCTGTCGGGCTTGCATGGGGGGCCGGAGGCCGAAACCGCGTTCTGACGCGGACGCACAACCGGCCGCCGTCCCACGTCTGGACAGCGCTGAAGACCGCGTTCTGGACGCAAATCCGCCAAGGCTCAGCCGTAGGGCGGGGTCGGGTCCAAGGCGGGCGCCGCGTGGGACAGTCACTCGCTCGCCCCGCATACGCGGCCGAACGCCTGCAGGACCGGCAGGACCGGGCGGACGATCGCTACGCGCCCTACAAGGATCGCAGGAGACGGAGATGACGACACGTCGGATCACAATCGATGTGCCGGAGAAGGTGCTCTTGGCCGAGAAGACCGACGAACGGGCGTTCGCCAAGGAACTCCGCATGCTCGCCGCCGTGAAGCTCTACGAGCTCGGCCGCCTCTCGTCGGGGCGAGCGGCCGAACTCGCCGGAATGGCCCGCGTCGAGTTCATCCTGTCGCTCCGTCGCTACCGGGTCTTCCCCTCGGATGCGGAGCTGGACGATCTGGAACGCCAGCATGGCTGAGATCGCAGGGGACGGGTGGACCGATGAACGATCGCAGCGTGCAGATCATGGAGGAAGACGGTCGACCCGAGTACGCCGTCGTGCCGATCGACGAGTACCGCCGCATGGTCGCCTCACTGGAGGAGTCCGCGGATCGCGCCGCCATCGAGCGGGTCGTGCGTGAGAACGCGGCCGGCGAGACGGTTCCCGGCGAGGTGGTGCACGCCATTCTGGACGGTATGCCCCCCCTTCGGGCGTGGCGGCGGCACCGCCGGTTGACGCTAGGCGGGTTGGCTGCGAGAGTAGGCGTCACGAAGGGGTACCTGTCGCAGGTCGAGAACGGCCGAAAGTCCGGTACGCTGGATCTCGTCCGCCGGCTGGCGGCCGCGCTGGGCGTGACACTGGACGATCTGACGGGCTGGCGAGACGCGGACGACGGCGGTTCCTGACGCGGACCGGGAGGTCGGCCGCGAGCGGGGCGCGGGCCGCGCGTCCATCGACCTGGCGCTCGACGACTTCGATGACGATTACCTGGAGCAGGCGTCGACCACGACAGGTCCGCGGTGCGGAGTCAAGCGAGACCTGGCAATCCTGACTTTTGCGACGAGACGACGATGGAAACACGATCTTCGAGACATGACAATCTGAGCATGCTGACCTGCACGCTGGTGCTTCCGGCGATCGCGACGGTCCTCGTGGCCACGGTCCCGGCGGCGCACGCCCAGGACGTGGAGTGGCGGTCGTACGGGTCGGACGCGGCCGGCACGAAGTACTCGCCGCTGGATCAGATCGACGCGGAGACGATCGGCGACATCGAGATCGTCTGGCGGCAGTCGGTGCTGCCCGACGCGATGCGGGAGGGGCGCGAGGACTTCACGCCGTCGATCGCCTCGCAGAACACCCCGCTGATGGCCGGCGGCCGGCTGTACATCAGCTCGGCCCTCGGCACCGTGGCGGGCCTCGACGCGAAGACCGGCGAGGTGCTGTGGTTCGACACGCCCCCCGACCGGGACGGCGAGCCCTTCACCCGCGTGCGCCAGACCCGCGGCGTGGCCTACTGGGAGGATTCGGAGAGCGACGACGCCCGGGTCATCGCGGTCGTGGGCTCGTACCTGGTGGCCCTGAACGCCGGCACCGGCGAGCGCTACCCCGACTTCGGCGACGGCGGCGAGGTGGACCTGACACAGGGGTTCGACGAGCCGGTGGAGACGTTCAGTTGGGGCTCGCCGCCCCTCGTGGTGGGCGACGTCGTGGTCATCGGCTCGGCCATGTCGGACGTCACCAACCCCAACATGCCGGCGATGAAGGAGATGCCGCCGGGCGACGTGCGCGGCTTCGACGTGAGGACCGGCGAGCAGGTCTGGATATTCCACACCATCCCCCAGGACGGCGAGTTCGGCAACGAGACGTGGCTGACCGCCATCGACGAGGACCGGCCGTCGTGGGAGTACAGCGGCAACACCAAACCGTCATGACCGGGGCGCCGCTCGCCCCGAGGTCATGAAACGCGACCAGGTTGGCGCCCTGCCGAAGCGCGACTCTTTGGTGGTCGACGCGCGTGTCGTGACACCCTGAAAAGGCGGAAGCGGGAACAGTCGTCG